>JAIESE010000036.1 GCA_019746225.1 Alphaproteobacteria bacterium
TCTGGCAAAGGTGACAGTAAATCTAACGGAGATGGAACACCAATCGGCGGTGCATCCGGCAAAGGCGATGGCAAATCCAACGGAGACGGCAAACCGACGGGCGATACATCTAGCAAAGGCGATGGCAAATCTAACGGAGATGGGAAACCAACCGGCGGTGCATCTGGCAAAGAGGATGGCAAATCCAACGGAGATGGCAGACCGACCGGCGGTGCATCCGGCAAAGGCAACAGTAAATCCAACGGAGACGGCAAACCGACGGGCGATACATCTGGCAAAGGGGACAATAAATCCAACGGAGATGGCAAACCGACCGGCGGTGCATCCGGCAAAGCCGATGGCAAATCCAACGGAGACGGCAAATCAACCGGCGGTGCGTCTGGCAAAGGTGACAGTAAATCTAACGGAGATGGAACACCAATCGGCGGTGCATCCGGCAAAGAGGATGGCAAATCCAACGGAGATGGCAAACCGACCGGCGGTGCATCCGGCAAAGGGGACAGTAAATCTAACGGAGATGGCAAACCAACCGGCGGTGCGTCTGGCAAAGGGGACAGTAAATCTAACGGAGATGGAACACCAATCGGCGGTGCATCCGGCAAAGGCGATGGCAAATCTAACGGAGATGGCAAACCGACGGGCGATGCATCCGGCAAAGGCGATGGCAAATCTAACGGAGATGGCAAACCGACCGGCGGTGCATCTGGCAAAGGCAACAGTAAATCCAACGGAGACGGGAAACCGACGGGCGATACATCTGGCAAAGGGGACAGTAAATCCAACGGAGACGGTAAACCAACTGGCGGTGCATCTGGCAAAGGCGATGGAAAATCTAACGGAGACGGGAAACCAAACGGCGATACATCCGCAAAAAGTGACGGCAAATCGAATGGGGATACCAAACCAACAGGTGGGGCATCCGGCAAAGGCGAATGTCTAGCGGATGAGGCCGTGTCAGATAAAGGTAGCTCTCAACAAAAGAGCAATGGGACAAAGCGATAAAGTGTACTAGGATAATAATAACGAGGACTTTTAAAGAAGGTAGAGAACGATGATTAGAGACCTTAAGAAGATCATAGAATCCTTTAAGAGAAACAACAAAGGAGCCGTCTTTGTGCTCGTTGGTTTGCTCCTTGTGCCTTTGCTACTGATGTTGGGCTTGGCTGTTGATACTTCTGTCGGTTTGGAACAAAAACGAAAACTCCAATCTGCTGTCGATGCAGCAGCAAGAGCAGGTTCCGCCAATGGTAATGCTGTACCCGCCACGGTTACAACAGAAGCTCAAAAAATGTTTACGGTTAATACAGCCAACATGTCAAACATCACAGGACCAACCATCAGCGTCGATACAACCAACAAAACAGTAACTGTGTCGGCTTCTATAGTTGTCGCCAACACGTTTATGGCTCTGGGCGGAATTCCTACCAGCACTTACAATGCTACTTCAACCGTTCCTTTAACAAACCCCAACCTTGCTGAAGTTGCAATCGTCTATGAAGTATCTGTCCGATTCAAAGGCAGTAGCTTTCACGCAAATATATGTAATGCCTTGATTAATTTTGTAAATAGCTTGCCCAACAATGTGATGGTGAGTATCACTCCGATCGCCGTCGAGTTTCTCTTGGATGCAAACACTTCCGTCTCGGCAAATCTTTTCAGTCACTTGAGCCCGACAGCCAATGACGAATTAGCAACACCGGCCTATTTTCCCTTAGGCCCAAGTTTAGCTTGGACACCTGCTAATTATAATTCGGTCTCAAATACATATTACGTAAGTAATACATTTGCTGACCTAACAAGCTATCCTTCGCCCGCCTTATGTCCAGGAGGATATCAATCCTGCTCACCGCGCATGTGGCCCCTTAAATGCCTACCTTCTACTGTAAACGTATCTTGTTCTCAGCTTTATAGTTACATCTCTAACACGGCTTATCCTGTCCTGCCTCTCACGGCAAACAAAACACTCGTTGTGAATTATTTGAATGGTCTAAAAGCCTTTGCAACAGGCGTGGACGGGTTTTTCCCCTCTCTTTTATCTTGGGGATGGCGCACAATTGACCCGAGCTGGAATGATTTTTGGAAAGTTAATGCCGATCCTTTGACCACAACACGTTCAATAGGTACCTATCCAAAACCTTATGGAGGCATGCAAAAAAGTATGATCCTTATTTTTAACAACACTCAGTATTGGAATGACTTTGTCCCCGATGCGGATGCGTACTACATTAACAAATGTGGTGATGCAACGGCCGTCGTGGGCGGTGTCAATCACTGGTGGATGACCGGTTATGGGATGGTTCCTGTTCCAACAGACTTGCTCAGTAACGTGGACGATATCACTTGTGAAAATCGTTGGTACAAAACCATGGACAAGGGTCTTGGCTTGAATTTATCAGACGCGACCAACTATCGGGGAACCGTCGATAAAGCGACCTTTCAACAACGAATTCTCGCTGAGGTAGGCGCAAAGTTTTTCCGTATCTGTAACAACATTAAGGCCAACAATATTGATGTGTATCTTCTATCGGCAAATAACACAGCAACGTTGGCTCCATGCTGTAATGTGGGTGCGAATGCGGTTACCATTGCAAATTCGAGTGCCAGCATTACGGCTGGGTTGAATGCAGTAAAGACTAAGATATTGGCCAAGATTCAATAGCTGTTTGACACAAACTCTGTTCTTCGCCACAATGGGGCAAATTTATAGGGTGAGATATGACAAGCGAACGAGAACTCCCAGAGCATATTGATTTATCAAAGAAAAGCGCTGGCTTAATTTCTAGCCACCATAAAATGTTGATTACCACAGCAACCTATGGTGCCGTTGCTGTTGCTACTCTTCTGATTGGCGCAAAATTCTTTGCCTGGATGCGAACCGATTCTTTAAGCCTTCAAGCCTCCCTGATCGATTCCCTCCTCGATATGGCCGCGTCTGTTATCAATTTGCTCGTCGTACGACAAGCCTTAAAACCCGCTGATGAAGAACACCGCTTTGGTCATGGAAAAGCAGAAGCGCTGGGGGGACTTGGTCAATCTGCCTTTATTGCAGGGTCTGCCGTGTGGTTGATCATTGATGCGGTCCACCGCCTCATCCATCCCCATCCACTTCAAGATGGGCAGATAGGCAGCCTCATCATGATTGTCGCCAGCATCCTGACGTTACTCCTCGTGCAATATCAACGGTATGTCGTAAAACGAACACGCTCTTTGGCCATCGCAGCTGATTCATTACACTATTTGGGTGATTTCTATACCAACATGGGTGTTTTGGTTTCGCTTAATGTCTCTGTGTTTTTCGGTTGGACGCGCCTCGATGCGCTCGTCGGTTCTGGAATAGCGATCTATATTTTATATAATTCTTGGACGATTGGACGTCGTTCTTTGGACGTGTTGATGGATCGAGAACTGCCCGATGAAGCTAGAGAAGAGATTACGAGAATTGCGTTAAGCAACCCCCACGTATGGGGCGTTCATGACTTGCGAACACGCACAGCCGGCTTACAAGACTTCATCCAAATGCACCTCGATATGGATGAGAAATTGTCTCTTCTTGAAGCCCATGATGTGGCCCACAATGTGGAAATAACCCTTCAAAAGGCATTCCCCCACGCCGAAGTCATTATACACCAAGACCCAATCCCTAATCGCGAGGCTGTTTCTTCATGAGAGAAGGAGCGCGTCTTCAAGCGGCCATTACCTTGCTTGATAAAATTTTGGCCTCCCCTGCTCCTGCGGACAGCGTGGTAACAGGATACTTTCGCCAATGTCGGTATATGGGCTCAACCGACCGCAGAGTGATCTCAGAAATCGTCTATCAGAGTTTACGTCGCTATGAGGAGTTGGCATGGTACTTACAAGGGGTCCCAGCAAAGAAGTCGGGTTGGCCACGATTGCTCATCCTCGCTTATGCCCATAAAATTCAGAACCTCACCGCGCCTCAAATCCAAGCTTTATGCCAACAAGAAGGGCAACGAAATACTTTTGATCCAGAGCCTTTATCCCCCCTTGAAATCATGCTCTTGGAAGAGATGAATCGCCTCAAACCAGGGACCATGCCACTCGAAGTTCGTTTGAACATCCCCGCCTGGGTTTTGCCCCACCTCAAAGCCACCTTTGGAGATCAACTTGAAGAAGCTGTGCACGCCTTGAATCAACCAGCCCCTTTGGATTTGCGGGTCAACACTCTTAAGGCTACCCGAGACGCTGTTTTAAAGACCCTTCTTGGCCAAGGATTTGAAGCAATACCAACGCCTTGGTCCCCCCTCGGGATAAGACTTAAAGAACGCCGTCCTCTCTCAGGCCATGAGTTATGGATTCGAGGAGATATTGAGGTCCAAGATGAAGGATCTCAGCTCCTGGCCCTTTTGGTCGAGGCCAAAAGTGGCATGGCTGTTGTTGATTTTTGTGCAGGCGCCGGTGGTAAAACATTGGCCATGGCCACAACCATGGAGAATCGGGGGCGTATTGTTGCAACTGATGTGGCCCTATGGCGCTTAGAGAGATCCCGCGAGCGTTTGAAGCGTGCAGGCGTTAACAACGTCGAGTTTCGAAACCTCGAAGATGATGCAACCGTTAAGTGGCTGAAGCGCCAGGCCGGGCGATTCGATCGCGTCCTTGTGGATGCCCCGTGCTCTGGAAGTGGTACTTGGCGCCGCAATCCTGACCTGAAGCGCCGATTTAATGAACAAGACTTAAAAGAACTTGTGGTCAAACAGCAGCAAATATTGACGCGTGCAGCCCCGCTTGTGAAAGAGGGGGGGCGTCTCGTCTATGCGACTTGTTCGTTGTTTAGCGAAGAAAATACAGCCCAAGTTCAGCAATTTTTGAACACCCATCCAGAATTTCAGATCCTTCCTATTGGAGAAATTTGGACCTGCGTCTTTGGAACACCTTGTCCTATGGAAGGGGAAACCCTCCAGCTCACACCCCACACCCATGCCGTTGATGGATTCTTTATTGCTGTGATGGAGCGGGCGAAGAAGGCTGTTTAGATAATTGAGATAGAATAAACAATATTCCATACCAATAAAGTTTTAGACACCCAATACTCCCCCAATTTTAGAGTCGACAACCTATTGTTTTTGTTACACAATAATACCATAAACATATTCGTAAAGGAGAGTATAATGATGGTTGTTGTCAGAGATCAATTCGTAAGATATGGGGTGTCATTTGGAACAGCGTTGGCGATTGCCATCTCATTTGTTCAAAATCATTCCGTGTTGTGGGCCATCATCCATGGCATCTTTGGATGGCTTTATGTAGCTTATTATCTCTTCAAGACGAGTTAAGTCACTCTACACTTCGTCCATTATAATGATCATTAAACCCTGTAGTGACCATTATATAGGACGATCTTTCCGCAACAAATACATGGTTGCATCATTTTCATAGCCCGAAATGGTGAACACGTGTGAATAGCCGAGGTCTTCATAGAATTCACGGGCTTCCCAATCCATGGTGGTTACTGTAATCATCCGACACTCTTGCTCATGACCAAAATCCTCAGCGGCTTTCACCAACTTTTTGCCCCAGCCAAGCCCTCGATGGGCCTCTTCAATAAACAACTGATCGATATAAAGACACCCATAATAACAGAAGCCATTGATGCCACCAACGGTCTTGCCGTGCTCGTCCTTCAAGAAAAAGCAAAAGGATTTATTGGGACGCATGCCCCTTTTCTTCTTCGCTTCTTCATAAATGCCGCGTGTCAGGTACACGATATCTTCAGGGGAGGGGTTTTGAGAAGCTTCGATGACAAGAGTCAGGGAAGCTTCTTTAAGTTCATTTCCAGACATGAGGAATTAAGCCTAGTCCACTTCATCTTTCAAACGGACATAACTGACAACCTTCGACACGCCAGTCGTATTGCGTGCATGGTCGACAACCCGATCAAGCTCTTCCTGGTCTTGGGCAATACCCATGAGATAAACTTGGCCGCTCACAGTTTTAATAGTATAATTGCGGGATTGAACCTCGCCATCAAACACCAAGGTACTCTTTAGCTGAGTTGTGATCCAAGTATCCTTTGTATAGGTCCCAAGGGAAGCGCCTTCTGATCGGCCAATATTATCGATCACTCGCTTTACGCCTTGTTGTTCCCAGGAAATTCTGACCGCATCCAAGTGCATTTGCTCGTTGGGAACGGCACCTGTCAGCATCACTTCCCCATTTTGAACGTTAACGTCCACGAGGCGATGTAGATCAGGATCTTGTTGATAGAGACTCAACTTAATCCCTGATGATATTTTCGTATCGCTCCAGGCACCTGAGAGCCCCTTTTCTTGCACGGCTGCCGTCCCAACCGCGGCCCCACCACCGATAACGGCAGGAACGCAGGCAGACAACGTAACGGAACAAGTAACAATTCCCGTCAATATAAGTGCTTTTTGAATATTCATCTTAATTCCCTTTCTTCTTGTTTACTTATGAGTCGACAATCCAAGCGCTTACAATATGCTTAGGTAATTTATACGGGATAAGATAAACCGCGTCAAAGCGAATATTTTGAGGCACCCACCTCAAATTCCGCAAATATAAGGACAAAGCCATTTCAATGCGCTTGCGTTGTTTTGGGGTAATGGCCTCGCCCGCATTGAGGTAGGTGGACCTATGTTTTACCTCAACCGCGACAAGCGTCCACCCCCGGGCAGCAATAAGATCAATCTCCCCAACTGGGGTTTTGAACCTCTTTTTAAGTATACGATACCCCTTGAAGCGCAGCATCCAAGCGGCCAAGAATTCGGCCAAATGCCCCTGTTCGTGATAAGTTTTAAGCCAACGGATCATAGTTCCTATTCTTTTTCCTTCAACGCCAAGGCTCTTTGATAAATTTGTTTGCGCGGTATCCCTAATGTCCCCGCCACAAGCGTACAGGCATCCCGTATGCTATGGGTCTCAAGAGCTTGGGCCAGGAGCTGATCAATGTCCACAGCCTCAACTGGTGTCGCACCTGGGGGACTCAAGATCAAGACAACCTCCCCTTTGGGCGGTCCATTTTCTTCATAATATTGCTCCAGTTCTTCGAAAGACCCTCGGCGCACCTCTTCAAAAAGTTTGGTGATTTCACGCACCACGGCAACGTTGCGATTGGGTAACCCATGGGCCATCTCTTTGAGGGTTTTCTTTAACCGTTTTGCAGATTCAAAGAAAATGAGGGTCATATTTAAGGAAGACAGTTCTGGATAGGCTCCTTTATCCGCAAAGCCTGCGAAGAGGAAACGATCCGACGGCATGCCCGAGAGAACAAGCCCAGCAAGAACGGCCGAAGGGCCGGGAAGAAATGTGACATGCAGTCCCGCTTCATAACAATCCCGAACCAACTTATACCCAGGATCCGAAATCAACGGCGTTCCCGCATCACTGATCAAAGCAACGGCTTGACCCGTCATGATCCTATCAAGGATGTGGGGCCGCATCTGGTCCGCATTATGGTCATGGTAACTGATGACAGGCTTGTCAATGCTATAGGAGGATAACAACTTGCGGCTCACCCGCGTATCTTCACAGGCAATAACATCACAACTCTTCAAAATTTCTAAAGCGCGTAAAGTAATGTCGCCCAAATTTCCGATGGGCGTGGCAACAATATATAGACCCGCCTTCACCCCCATATCTTACCCTTTATCTCTCATGACACGGGCCTTATCGCGCTGCCAATCCCTATCTTTGATCGTATTGCGCTTGTCAACGGTCTTTTTACCCTTACCAAGTCCCAATTCCAGCTTCGCTCGGCCCTTTGCATTGAAGTAGAGTTTGATAGGAATTAAGGTCAGCCCCTTGCGACGTATGGCCCCTAAAAACTTATTAAGCTGGCGCTTTTTCATTAAGAGTTTGCGGGGGCGCTTGGGCTCATGATTAAATCGATTGGCCTCAAGGTATTCAGGGATATTCGCATTAAATAGAAAGATTTCCCCTTCCATTTCCCCTGCAAACGCTTCATTAATGCTGCTGGTGCCCAGACGTAATGATTTGACTTCACTCCCCATAAGAATGATACCAACCTCAAGGGTTTCAACAATTTCATAGTCAAATCGGGCGCGCCTATTTTGGGCCACAACACGATATTGATCAGTAGGGGCCGACATAATGGTTTCCTCTATACATCAGGATCTTTCAATAACAGTTTGTTCATCGACAACGGTCTCATCAATCAGGTCCACACCTTTCACAAAAAGAAGGACGATGGCAACTGGAAAAAACAGAATCCCCCAAAAGTAAAGCCATCCCCAACTTCCGTGATAAACCAGATAAAATTTTGAATTTCTCACTGATATGCAAGCGTGTCTGATCAACAGAAGAACACCCAATGGCGGCCATATAATCAAAAACAAGATCAGAAAAAACAAATACCCTCGATACTGCAAAGGACTTGAGACTTTTGTAAGCCGCGTCACTTTTCTTCGCTTTTCCATAGTATTTTTCCTCTTAACTCAATAGGCCAATTGTCTTCATTGTTTGCCGAATTTGATCTTGGGTATCCTGTGCCACACGAACAAGGGGCAAGCGAACCTCGTTCTGACATTTACCCAACAAGGAAACTGCAAATTTCAAGGGAGATGGGTTTGTTTCTAAGAGCAACGCCTCATGAAGAGGAAATAAACGATCCCGCAACAAAGCAAAGGTTTTTAAATCATCATTTTTCCAAGCGTCCATCAAATCTTGGCATAGCCTAGGCGCCACGTTTGCAGTTACTGAAATGCAGCCATCCCCGCCCTTGGCCAAATAAGCACTTGTTGTCGGGTCATCACCTGAAAAAAAACAAAGGGGTTTTGAGGTGGCTTGACGTAGTTGAATGGGGCGTCGCATATCAATCCCAGAATCTTTCACCCCAACGACTGTTGGCAGAGCCGCCAATTGGGTCAACAACGGAATAGACAAGTCAATACCTGTGCGGCCAGGGTGATTGTAAATAATAATGGGCAAAGACGAAGCTTTTGATATTTCCTGAAAATGTTGGAAAATACCTTCCGGCATAGGCTTTATATAGAAGGGCGTCATCACAAGAGCCGCATCTGCCCCCAAAGTTTCTGCCTCTTTGACCATTTCAATGGACTCAAGGGTAGAAGCAGAGCTACAACCCATGATAACAGGTATACGTTTGTTGACAACTTCAAGGGCAATCGATAAGACTTGTAAACGTTCTCGGGGAGTGAGAAGAGACCCTTCTCCCGTAGATCCACAAAGCACAATCCCTTGGCTCCCTTGTTGAATTTGCCACTCTATAAGAGACCGAAGAGCGACTTCATCAACTTGTCCTTGAAAAAAGGGAGTAATAAGGGCAACAATAGAACCTGAAAACATATCTCAACTCACTTAATGGAAACAGGGTTAATGCACGATACTTTGAAACATAACCTGACAATAAACAGATATTTTTCATTTGCCAAGGTTTTGCTCATCGCATTCTTAATGATTCTTCCTATTAAAGCAACCTCCCATGAAATTTCTCGATGTGGCCGAGCCTTAAATATGACCATCCAAGGGAGCTTTGTCGGAGACCTCAATATTGACTCATGCCCTGTGACCACTAAACTTATTAAATGGTTGCAACTTCAAAAGACAAATGAACCCGCAGCCCTCGTATTTCCAAAAATGATTATTTTTTTCCGTAACAATCCGAGCTGGCCTTTAAAAGACAAGATACAAGCAAAAGCTGAGGACAACTTAACAGGCAACGAAAGATCACAAGACGTACGGAAATGGTTTGAGGAAAATCCCCCTCTCACGACGAAAGGGAAGGTAGTATATGCCCGCGCGCTTATCGCCGCGGGTAGGAAAAACTCAGCCCAAAGAGTCATCAAAGACGCATGGATCACTTCAGATTTGCAAGGGCCCAGCTTCAAATCTTTTTGGAGTGAATTTAAGGATTATTTATCGAAAGAAGACCACCAAAACCGGGTTGAACAGTTGCTGATTAAAGAAAATGTCGCAGCTGCTCGAATCATGTTTCCTTGGTTAAATGCTTCCTACAAGGCCTTTGCGGATGCACGAATTGCCCTAATCCAACAGTCTGGAGATGTGGATACAAAACTGAGTAAAGTGCCGGAGGAATTCCTCAAGGATCCTGGGTTGATATATGATCGTATCAAATGGCACCGTCGCAAGGAAAGTAATCTTGAGATGATGAAGCTATTTGATGAAATTCCACAACCAAAAGCACATGTGGACCTGTGGTGGCGAGAGCGAAATCTCTTGGTCCGTCGGTTAATGGATGATCATCGCTATCAAGATGCTTATAATGTTTTAAAAGACCATGGGTTGACCAGTGGTGAAGACTTTGCCAATGCGGAATGGTTAGCCGGTTGGATTGCCCTTCGATTCTTGAAACGGCCAGGGATTGCCATGACCCATTTTCAAAAATTATATGACAATGTAAAAAGCCCAATTAGCCTAGCGCGCGCAACCTATTGGGCTGCCCGAACTTCTGCAGCATTAGGGAAAAAAGAAGAATCGAAAGCCTGGATGGCAAAAGCAAAGACCTATCCTGGAACTTATTATGGGCAGGTCGCTTTGAGAGGAAGCGTCACCGGGCAAACTCCCCCTTTGCATTCCAAACGCCCTGTTATTGATGGAACTCTCCATAAAAAGTTTGAACAACGAGAATGGGTTCAAGCCATTCGCCTCTTAAGCGCCGTTGGGGGGAAACATCTCATTGAACCTTTGGCAATAAAGCTCTTTCAAGAATTAACCGACCCGGGTGAACAAATCTTATTGATTGAACTTGCCTCAAAAGAGTTTGGTCCCTACTACGGTGTGCTTGCCTCGAAGAAGCTCCAGATGAAAAATGTTCCTTTGATAGAAGCGGCTTACCCTACGTTGCCACGCCATTTTCACCATCAGATATCCAAGGCAAACCCCGCTTTGGTTCATGCCATCATTCGTCAAGAAAGTCGCTTTAAACCGAATGCGATCAGCCCTGCCGGTGCTCAAGGGTTAATGCAACTCATGCCAAAAACAGCTTTGCAGACTGCGCAGAAGTCAAAGGTTCGTCTCGGATCTTTGGGGGATCCTAATGTCAATGTTCCTTTGGGTTGTGCCCATTTGAGAGACCTCTTGAATAAATATAAAGGATCAATGATTTTATCCATTGCTGCTTACAATGCTGGTGCTAAAGCCGTTGATTCCTGGCTTCAAAAATATGGAGATCCGCGTCGTATGGGCGTTGACCTCATCGACTGGATTGAAACGATCCCATATGCTGAAACCCGCAACTACGTCCAACGGGTGTGGGAAAACTATGCATATTATGCGCAAAGACTGGGGGCGTAATATTTGCTAACCGACGAGAAAAGTCTCTAATTTAGAAAGCAACCCTTTGGGGTGTTTCTCTGTATCTTCTTTCAAGCTTTCCATTTCTGTTTTTGTCATTTTATTTTTATTCTTTTTTTCCAAAGCTTGCTCAGTCAATTTCTTAAGAATTTTGGGGTGGTTTTTGAGCGTACTTATTAATAAATCTTGAGAAATTTCATAAACAACTGTATTCATCATGGCCGTGACAGTTGCCGCTCTCTTCTCATTTAAAAGCAAGGCCATTTCACCAAAGGATCCTGGATAACTTAAGACAAACAGTTGTTTTTGCTTCTTGGTGCCAGATTTGGTTTTGTAGGCAATCGAAATCTCGACAACGCCTTCCCCAATCATAAACAAGGATTCGCCTTCTTCACCTTCAGAAACGATTTTGTCTCCCTCAGAAAAGACATGTCGTTTCACCTGTTCAGTAAGTTTCAAGACGGCTGATTTTGGCAAGCTCTTGAACATATCAACCTGTCTGATGAGTTTTTCAACCGAAAGAGGTAAGTCTTCTTGATAAGGCCTTCCACCTTTCCTAATAGCATATTCTCCAAGATATTCAGACACACGCAAACTATAGGCATGCAAACTCTTGATGACGTATTCGATCACGTCATGCCTAGCGTCAAGACTCTTCAATACATCAAGCACTTTATACTTAATCTCATAAACAATACCCCCTTCAGTGGTTTTGAGAGCTTTAACTTTACATTGTCGATCATAAATACTCGGGGCTTGCATGGCCCCAGCACGCAATATACGGGTTGCCCGATCAACGGGGATCGAGTGATCTACCGTTATCTCAACCTTATCCCAATAATCCATTTCAGGTTTGTTGTAATTGATAAACCCTTGAGCGATTTTTCGATGAGGAATCACGATAAGATGCCCCTCAAGATTTTGCAAAATGACGGTTCTCCAATTCACCTCAACAACTTTGCCAAGATCGCCACCAAGAGGTTTAATCCAATCCCCCAACTCAAAAGGGGATTCTGTCTCTAAAATAACCCCTGAAAAAGCATCCAATATAAGATCACCCAAGGCAAATGTTAATCCCGCACTGACGAGGCCCCCAAGGGCAACTAAACTAAAGATCGACTTGCCCAAAACAAAAACAATAATGGAAAGAATGATGGCCACAAAAATAAGGAGCTTCGTTGTCATGAACACAATGCGGGGCACGTCCCTTTTGAAAAGACGCTTATACCGATCAAAAAAGATGGCCTTAATGAGAACATACAAAGTAATCCACGAAAGACCGATTAGAATGGCCTTAAAAGCTTGCAACGTTATATGAAGGGGGCCACTTGGCATAAGAGATGTATTAATCATCGCAGACGAAATGATCAAAAGAAATAATATTGAGAAAATCATAAAACTTTTATGCCAGGACAACTCAACTGACTCCTTTATAGGGCACAGACTCTTTTCTAACCCTATCTTATGACCAAAGAGGTAAATAATTTATGAATAGATTTAGAACCTGAATGGGGTATAGATTGCAACAATGATGCGCAACACTTACCCCTCACCCCCTACCGCTGATCGAGCCTAAACTCAATTCGACGGTTGCGCGCCATGGATTTTTCAACACCCATTGAGTCTTCTTTGGCATCACTTCTTGGTTCAAGCGGTTGGAACTCCCCAAATCCTGCCGCGACCAAGTTCTTCGGGTCAATCCCTTGTGATATCAGGTAGCGAACTACGGAAATCGCCCGGGCGGAGGAAAGCTCCCAGTTGGAAGGGAATTGTTGGCGCTTAATGGGAATGGTGTCCGTGTGCCCATCCACCCGCAAAATCCAGCGAATCGAAGAAGGAATCTTTACAGAAATTTCCTTGAGGGCAACCGCCAATTTATCCAGTTGTTCATGACCTTCTTTTCCAAGTTCCGCAGATCCTCGATCAAAGAGAACCTCTGATTGGAAAACAAACCGGTCCCCCACAACTCGAATATCTTGTCGATCCCCAAGTACTTTCGAGAGCTTTGTTAAGAAGTCAGACCGGAACTGACCCAATGAGGTCACCCCTTCAGAGGTTACACCCTTCTTTTGGCCCAAATCGTCAACTTGAACCTTGAGGAGAACGTTTTCCCCTTGAACCCCTTCCAACTCTTTACGTAAAGCTTCCAGCTCCACCGTCTTTTTGGCCAGTGTATCTTCCAAACGACGATGCAGATTCGCTAGCTCCAGTTCTTGCTCTTTATACTTGGTCTCTTCGGTTTTAAGGGCTGAATTCAAGTGAGAAATCGCTTCTTGGAGTTCTGCAATTTGTTGGGACAAACTAACGGCTTTTTCAGCTTCTTGAGTCTTGGCAATTTTCTCCGCTGATAAATCTTGTGTCGCCAAACTCAATTGGTGAGTAAGAGATGTGATCTGAGTCTCAAGCGACATCAAGGTTTTCTGAGCTTCTTCTTTGGAGATTCGTTCTGTCTTGAGGTTATGGGTCAAAGTATCAATCTGCTTGTTCAAGCTGATGACTGATTGATCCCGATCATTCAAGGCATCCGTCAGATACAGTTGTGCCACGACAAAGGTCATCAGCACAAAAATGATCACCATCAACACCGCGGCAAGCGCATCCACAAACCCAGGCCATATATCAAAATTATGGTGACGACGACGAATAGCAAACATATCTCAAACCTTTATGATCGTTTTCTTTGTCGCCATTCTATCGAAGAGTTGGTGTGGTGTCTATCAAGCAGATAAAATCTGCAAAATCGCCTCACTTAAGGCAGGCATCAAGTCAATCCCATTGGTTGGATGGGGAATTGTGTTACAGGTTACAACTTTTGAAGCCCCTGCCTGTATCAGGCTGATATAGGCGTCACCTGCAAAAATACCGTGAACCCCAATGCATACGGGCGGATTCATGCCCTTTTGATTCACATGGACGACGGTCTCAATCATCGTGCGGGCGGTTGAAATAATATCATCTACGAGGACCGGCGTATGAGACATAAAGGCGGACATGTCGGGAAAAGTAACGGAAACCTCCCGATCGCCAGTACGTGTTTTTTCCAAAATAACGAAGGGTGCCTTTGAAAGCCTTGCAATGCTTGAGACCCACTGTACACTTTCCGCATCAGGACCAATGAAAAGGGGTTGCTCCACATGGCTCATAACCCATTTTACAATGGCATCCGTAGCATGGATCACTTGCGAGGGAATGGTATAAATCTCATCCAAAGAATGACGCCGATGCAAATGGGGATCGACCGTCAAGACCCAATCAAAGGCTTCAGAAAGAACGCGAGCAAAATAAGTGGACGTGATCGCTTCACCGGGATGAAACCGCTTGTCTTGACGCATATATGCCAGATATGGGCATACCAATCCTACCCGTTTTGCTCCCAATTCTCGCGCTGTTTCTGCAAGAAAAATCAGCGGTATCGTTTTTGTGTCAGGTTGGTGCAGACTGTCAAAAACAATGACGTTGCGGCCTTCTATTTCCTTCGAGATATCACCTTGAATTTGGAGATAATCTTCCCCGTCCGGAAAGGCGTGATGATTCACGCGTCCCAAATCTGCGTTTAACAAAATCTGAAGTTGTTGCACCAAAGCGGGTTCGGTAAATAAGCTGAGGAGAATGGGTTTCATCACGCTTCGTCCACGCGAATGACGTTGGGATCTTGTTCTAGGTAGGCAAGCGCGTAATCCAGCTCACTACGTGTATCGGCATAAACCGTAAACAACGGCTGACCCTTTTCAACTTTCGCCTCTAAAGGGGTGTGAAGTCTTATCCCTGCCCTTTTTGCATGTGGGGCGCCGGCCAACTTTGCGAGTCGTGAAATAGCACGATTATCGATTTGGGTCACTTTACCTTGCCTTTCAGCAAGAACCTCATGGGTATGATCCGCCAGCTTGAATGTGCGAAATCCTCCTTGAGCCTCACAAATCTTTACAAACTTTTCCCAAGCCTTTCCGCTGACTAAGATCTCTTCGGCGAGGGCTCTTCCCATACCCGCATGGATATGAGGTTGAAACTCGATAATCTTGGCCGCTATGGTTAACGCTCGTTCCCGCAAATCTTGAGGTGCTTCAGGGCTTCCTTGCAATACTTGAAGAATGTCAAAGGCCTCTAAAGTAGGACCAATCCCCCGTCCAACAGGTTGCAGACCATCGCTGAATAAAACGTCTACCATCACCCCGAGTTCATGACCCACACGCTTCAAAAGCTTCGCAAGAGAGTCTCCTTCAGCGTGCGTTCGAATCTTTGCCGTTGGCCCCACAGGCATATCAATCAAAATCTGCGTTGAGCCAGCGGCTATTTTCTTGGACAAGATGGAAGCCACAAGCTGCCCCTCTCCATCAAAATCCAGAACACGTTCGATACGAATCAATAGATCATCCACCGGGCTCAAATTAACGGACCCACCCCAGGCAATACACCCATTTTCTTGGCGGACAACTTTACGCATCATGTCTAAGGTTAACTCGACAGGTGCAAATACTTCCATGGTATCAGCCGTTCCTGCAGGGGACGTGATGGCCCGAGAAGAGGTTTTTGGCATTAGCAATCCATAAGCCGCAATGATGGGAACAACAAGAAGCGTGGTTCGATTTCCCGGTAACCCCCCCACACAATGTTTATCAACGACAAAATCATGCCCCCAGTCAATAGTATCCCCCGTTTTAACCATGGACTTTGTCAAAGCAGTCACTTCTTCCTGGTTTAGATTTTCAGACCCACACGCTGTCAAAAAAGCCGAGATATGAATATCCGAATAATTTCCCGACATAATATCGGCCAGAATACTGTCAAACTGCCGCTGATTCAGTGTATTTCCATAGATTTTCGAATGAAGGCAAGAAAGGGACTTTAACGGAGGGGGATGGGACACAGAAATTGAGGCACCCTCATGGGCTTTCAGCGTTTTCCAGGCATAATTCGACAAAAATACGACATTCTTTGGTAAAAGATCGGAGTGAACTTTATAAAGGGTTGCGATCACTGACCGCTTGCCTAAAGTTACCTGGACACGGCTAAAGGCTTGCAAACCTTCCGCACGACACACATGAGAATCATGGTGTAAGAAAATGATGGATTCGCTATAGGTATCAACGTCCAACCGCTTGAGGATTAACTCCCCATTTTGATGATTGCTGGCTTGCTGATCACTCATTCATTTCGCCTCATAATTCCTTGTTTCTTGAATGCCTGTTTCATATTCTGCGCCAAGTCACCCCTTTTACGCAATTCAAGAAAATACCCGTTAATAAATCATTAACCCTTTCCCCTTAGCCTAACATTAGAAGAAACTTTTATGTGTGTTTTTTAGGAGAATTGTGATGCAACAAGTCTATCTGCGAGCTCAACTCTTTGTCCTTTTCTGCTTCCTATTTGCCGTACCTCAAACCTTAGCCGGGGTTGATGATGATTCCTACCCCCATATAATCGATACCTCTTCAGGTGACAATGTAGTTGAGGTCCATGACATTAATTTTTCTGCAGATGACCACGAAGCTCTCATTGCTCAACAACCGATCACCCCTCCTTCACTCTCGAGCAACAAGAGCGAGAAGCGCGCATTAAAACTCAAACACAAAGCCGAAATAAGAGCCTTAAATAGAAGATTTCAGGATGATCTACACCGACTGGAATTACGCCAAGAAGCCGCTATAAAGGCGCTAGAGGCAGGGCACTAATAAGTCAGTAATGACGCTGATACAAAAACGTCCTTCTCGACAAGACACGCGCATTAACGAAATCTAAAGATATTTTAGTGCACAATCTCTATAGATAAATTGATAATTTAAGGAAAATTATGATGACCCTAGTCACCCCCCGCTTCCAAGTCATGGCTATTTGTGGAACGTTGCTATTCACGTCTCAAATTTTGGCGACAGATCTTTCGATCCTATCACCAGAACCAGAAAGCCTCATGAGTCAACAACCCCAAGGCTCAAGAAAAGATACCTATCGGCAAAGAAAAGATGCTGCTGAACAGGCTTCTCAACAAAGAAAAGATGCTTTAAGAGCTCAAAGAGAAAGCGGAGACATTTCCAAACAGGAACACAAAGCCGCTAAAAAGGCAGAAAAGAAGTCACTAAAAGAGACAAAGAAAGCGGAAAAGAAGAGTTACAAACAAGACAAGAAGGCAGCAAAAAGAGCTGCACAATCGAATGGAAATCAAAACGTTGGGGATAATATCCCCAATTGAACGGAAAATGAGGAAATCGTAAACAATTTTTTGGAGAATGACCATGACAAAATTAACCACCCATTTAAAGACCTTTGCTCTTTCTGGAACTGTTCTGTTAGCCCCCCTAACTCAGGCGAGCGAGACTGGAACTCCGGCTCCTACCAAAGAAATGTCTCGCGATATAAAAGATACCGCTACCGCCACCTATCGTAAAGCAGAAGATGATGCTAACGCAGTGTATCGTAAAGCAAAGGATGATGCTGACAAGGCATATAGTGAAAAAGCGGCAGCAGCTACAACTAAAGATACTGAAAAGAAAGCTGAGATCGAAAAGGTAAAAGCAGCAGGCACCATCGGAGACAAAGCTTACAAGAAGCAAATGAGTGAAGAAAAGAAGGTGTTTGACAAGTCATTAAAAGATGCAGCCAACGAACGTGATAAGGCAAAAAAAGCAGCAGAAAACCAATACAATAAATCCATAAAGGATGCAAAGAAGAAGTTAGAGGATGTTAAAAAAACACAAAAGAAAAGCCATAAAGCTCAAGTGAAGGCCCAAAAAGCCCAAGGAGCCGCAAATTAGGCAGTACGGAAAAAATAGAGTGGAACGAATACATTTTTAAAAGGAGACGACCATGATTAAGATATCAAATGCAGTTATTTTTTCAACAGCCCTACTAGCCTTTCCTATGGCTGGCGCTTCGGAACCGGCTGCAAGCCCAAAGATGGAAACGTCAGCACCCGCAGCTGTCAGCCCACAAACCACCGCTACCCCTTCTGCTGAGGTTAAGGTCACCAGTCGTGAAGACTATCAGAAACAAAAAGCTGAGTTGAAAGCTCAAAAGAAAAATAAGAGCATTACAAAAAAGGAATACAAGGAAAAGAAGAAAGCCTTGAAGCATGCGTATAAGGCCTACCGCCAAGCTCAAAAAGCGGAACACAAAGCAAAGAAGCAAGCATTGAAGGACGAAAGAAAAGCCCTCAAAGCAAAAGAAAAAGCATTGAAGGACGAAAGAAAGGCAAATAAGAAAGCCGAGAAAATGGCGAGTGAACCTGCCAAAGTAGAGCAACCCGCCGCTAAAGCTTCTTAAGATTTAGGTTGCGTTGGCTTCCTTGAAGTTTTGGGCGCGTCCTCAAGAGGGCGTGCCTCATCTTCCAACATAATCGGAATACCATTGCGAATCGGATACGCAAGACCGGCGGAACGACTGACGAGCTCTTGCGCGCCTCTATCATACTCCAAAGGCCCTTTCGTTACAGGACAAACCAGTATTTTTAAAAGGCTAGGATCAACTTCCGTCATTATTATTTTCCTTTAGTGACACGTTTGATTTTTCTTGTTCTGATCAAGAACAGCCATTTCCATGAGGGCCGTCATGACGCGGGATTGCTCTTCTGGGTTCCTGGTTTCAAGCAGGGCCTGTTTTTCGCGAACAGCAAACGGACAGGCGATAGAAAGGACATTGAGCAATTGATCGTTGGATGCTTTCTCCAAAGTATCCCAATCCGCATTCATATCATTTGAAGCTAGGTACGATTTTAGGCTGCGTAAAAGTCGAACCCGATCAATGGAAAAATCCAACTTCTGAGCTGAATCTCCTGGGTAGGAATCATAAGTCACTCGTGCTGTGCGGCACCCATTATCTGGGGCTAATTCCTCAACAATGTCGAAGCGACAAAGGCCCTTCAGAAGAACGACGAGGTTGTTTTCCTCCGTCTTGCCGAATTCCACAATTTCCCCCAAACACCCCGTAGAAAATAGCGGTGCCAGAACTTGGCCCTCAATCAACGTCGAATTTGGTTGAACCAATCCGATATGCTTTTTCTCAGCCTGAACACAGGCGGCAAGCATCGCTGCTTGGGTGACATCAAAGATGGGCACAGGCAACAATGTACGAGGCATCAAGATGACCCCGCGCATGGGCAGCAAGGGTAATACGTCAGGAAAGGATGGACTTTGAGTCATATTTTTTTGAGTCATCATAGTAATTATGTGCACTTTTTTCCCATAAATTTCAAGTGGTTTATGAATGATACGAGGCCAAATCTAGGAAAACTCTTGCTCTTGACAAGTTGCGGCCCTGTGATTATGGTCAAGGTGAAATTTCCCTCTCCTGCTTATAAATGGATATTGTTTAAGGGGTATCAAATCATGATTCAGTATCTTCTTTCCAAACATACATAACTTCAACGACTAAATCATTTCTAACAACTTGATTTTATAAGGATAAATCTATGCCTAAAAATTCCAATTCTCATGTCACCCTTCTTGCAAGCTTGGGGTCTACCTTAGAGTATTATGATTTCGTGGTGTACGGCATGATGGCAACTTATTTGAGCGTTGTCTTCTTTCCCCCTCACAATCAAGCCGCTGCCGTATTGCAATCCTTTTTGGTCTTTGCTGTAGGCTATTTCGCCCGGCCCTTAGGAGGCACTGTTATAGGCGTAATCGGCGATCGTTGGGGGAGAAAGCCTGCTTTCTTGCTATCAACTTCCCTCATGGCCGCAAGCACCCTATTCATCTCTTGTCTTCCCAGTTACGAAACTTCCGGACATATTGCGGTATTTCTCCTCATATTGTTTCGTATTATTCAGGGCCTTTCTTTTGGGGGTGAATTACCAGGGGCTATGACCATTGTGGCTGAATTCTCAACAGAACATCGTCGAGGGAGAAAAACGAGCCTCGTAGTGGCAAGCACCAGTCTTGGAGCGCTCTTGGCCAGCGGTGTCCTCTATCTTCTCGCAGCAACCTTGAGCCGCGAAGAAATTATCGCTTGGGGATGGCGTCTTCCCTTTATGGGTGGCGGGATCTTGGGCCTCCTCCTTCTGATTGCCAGAAATACAATTCAAGAAACGCCCGCCTTTCAAGCCCTAAAAAGTAATCTCAATACGAGGGAACCCTTGATAGCCTTGTTTCAAGAACACAAACTTTCTCTCCTCAGAGGCGCAGCATTAACTGCCTGTATGGCTGCCCTGATCATCACCAATCTCTATTTCCCTTATTTCATTCCAAAGTTCTATGGGTATGAATCAAAGGATGTTTATTTCGCAACGACGGTCAGCCTTGTTTTTGTGATCTTGATGCTTCCGATCGCGGGCATCGTGGCAGACTTGTTTCGTCAAAAAGAGACACTCTTGCGGCTGACTTGTAGCTTATATATAGCCCTTTCCCTGCCTATTTTTTCATTACTTTCCCTCAAGTCAGTGCCTTTATTGATTGCGTTTCTCATCATTCAACAACTCTTCATCGCGCTTTGTGCCCCGAGTCTTTTCCCCATTATCCTTCGACTCTTTCCCACAGAAGTGCGCTACACAGGGATTGCGGTGTGTTATAATCTCACCTGGGCACTGATGGCAACGCTTCCCATGGCTTACACTGCTCTTCTTGATAATTATGCAGCCCCTTGGGTCGTTCCTGGCATGTTATCTGTAATTGCTGGCCTGTCAGCGTTGGCAACCTGGGGTTTGAAAGGGGGGATAATGGAAACGATCCCTAATCGGATAGGTAATCATGCGGTTAATGAGAGTGGAAAAAATAGGCCAGCTCTTACAGGAACTGACCCAACTTCTTATTAATATTAATGCAGTAGAAAGTTTGCTGGCCAAATATTATGGTTTATCCTACGTGGTCTCCAAGTATAAACAACGCCCTCACTCTTTCCAATTTAGGGGCAACCATTTATTACGCCTTTGCCCAGTCTCTATGGAGAACTTCTGCTTTCAACCAGTTCCCCGTGCTCCCATGAACAAACGAACCAACAGTCCCTTGGCAACTTTTACAATCATGGGTATCCCCTTCTACGCCTAGGGAATATTGAGCCAAAACTAATATGACAAAAAATAGTATCGTCCTAATATTATCCATTTTCTTTCTCCTTCTATCATGACACTTCAAAAGATCTCCCCATTGTGTAAGAGAAAACTAAGAGCGGGCATTGAAACCCCTGAGGCCCAGTGATTCGCCTTTAAAGGCTCTTCGATTTTTCGCTGCCCACGAAAAATTGTCTAAAACCAAATCACCAGATCTTATAAGGCCAATGCCCTAACCGCTCCTTTTAAAATCACCGTAAGGAAGTATTCTAAACTTTTTTATCCGGAAAGAAGGCGTAAGTAGTCTACTTAGGTACATATTACGTATAGAATTTTAGATAATATATGTGGAATTTAGCGCTCTGGGACAATGTTCTTTCATCTCGGCATTTTGTGAGGACGTCAACCCCATTGAAAAATATATAAAAGCAAATGAATTCGGCGTAGTATGTAGCAGACTCTTCTCTTCATTTGAAGGGGCGAGTTCATAAAATTAATAACGAATAAGAGTAAATTTAATACTCTGGAAATTGTAAGGAACCATAATGGAACATAAGGAACTTAGCGCTCCTCTGAATCTTTACGATGAAAGCTTAACCACAATAAGTGGCATAAAGTTCACCCATCGAGAGATGGACATTATTACCTTTATCTTTCATACAAGGGGCTCCAGCAAAATTGCCTCCCTTCTATCCATTTCTAACCGAACTGTTGAAACGCATACCGCAAATATCATGCGAAAAATGGATACGAACTCCAGAGAAGGCATTATAGATTTTGTGAGCAAGCACGGGCACACCCTTCGTATTAAAAAACACTACCAAGCTCTGTTAGTCCAACTTAACTTCACCAAAAGACTGCAAGAAGTCTTTCGCCTTACTAAAAACAAGAATTTTACAAGCACCATCGTATTTAATGATACGACCCATGAGGAAAGGACTTTTCTGAACGCTCTTAAAGGTCATCTTGGTCTTTGCGGCATCAGTACAGTCTTAATTGAAAACAAGGATGAGAAGCCTATAGGAGATGTTAGCTCCCAAAATATTCTCGAGCCAAATGATCACATCCTTTATCTCGTCCCTCAAAAATTTTTAGAAGCCTATCAAAATAATTCCAAGAACCAAACAAAATCAATAGAAACGCTTAACCTAAATTCCGGGACTTTTACCTTCTTAACATGGGGAATGAAGCAACTCAGCCTGCCAAATGTGTTTTATGAAACAAACTCAGTCTGTTTTGAGGAACATGAAGACTATTTCTGCACCTTTTTTAAGCTCATCAAGAGAATGCTCCCGGATATAAATATCGATCCAATTATGTCCTCATTTCAAAAAGACCAGGAATTAACTAACGAAGTTTTGCAGCAAGATATTTTCGACCATGGTACCCTCTTAGAGAAAACGACACAGCAAATACCCACTCCTAAAAGAAGAATAGCAAAGCTCTTGTTTGTTGCGTCTACTCTTGTGGGCACGGTATATCTTGGCCTTTCATTCCATAACATTAGTAAAGGCAGCTGGTTCAATAGGACGGACTCGAAAACATCGTCTTCAATCCGTTCTGATCTGCTTGTTCCTACCGACAATATATTCCTCAAACGTCCAAACGTGATCACGAAGATTGCAGAGGGTTTGAAAGAGAAACAAGGAATTCAAACGGTTGCAATTGTTGGGATTGGAGGGGCAGGAAAAACAACCATCGCCCGACAATATGCCTTGAAGCAAAACGCCAATATCGTTTGGGAAATTAACGCAGAAACCAGAGAAAGCATCAAAGATTCTTTCGAACACCTAGCGTATGCTCTTTGCAAATCTGAAGAGGAGCGTAAAAGATTAATGGGGCTACAAGGTATCAAAAATAAAATTGAGCGGGATGAGAAAATTCTTCTCCTTGTCAAAGAAAAATTAAAACAATATTCAAACTGGTTTCTCATTTATGACAACGTCAACAAGTTCACAAGCATCCAGCAGTATTTTCCTTGTGACTCAAAGGCATGGGGAGAAGGAAAGGTCATTATTACCACAACTGACAGCAATACGAAAAATAATAGTTTGATCAATAATTTCGTTTACATAGGGGAGTTATCTCCAAATGAAAAACTGAATCTTTTTATGAACATCATGGGAAATGAAACAAGTCACACCTTCACTCCTTCCCAAGCAGAACAAGCCAGAACTTTCTTGAATGATGTTCCACCCTTTCCGTTAGATGTATCAATTGCAGCTTATTATTTGAAATCAACCAACACGCCTTATGCTAAGTATCTCGAGAAATTAAAGGAAGATAGTACGGATTTTGAAACGATCCAAGAAGATGTCGTCAAGGAAGCAAGCGGCTATACAAAGACACGATATAGCATCGTCTCTCTATCTTTGAAGCAACTCATTGAGACCCATCGAGATTTTGCCGATCTTTTAACATTGATTAGCCTCCTCGATTATCAAAATATCCCACGACCCCTCCTTTCGAGTTATAAAAGTGACATTGTTGTTGACAACTTTATCTATAATTTAAAGAAGTATTCCTTGATAACCTCCGAGACTTCTGTAAATTCAATTTCTACGGTCTCTTTTCACAGAGCAACGCAGGAAATTCTTCTCACCTATCTAACAAAGGCATTAGCCCTGTCAAATAAGAGCCCCCTTATAAATGACATCGCATTGTCTCTCGAGTCTTATATGGTTGAAACAATTGAAAACGAAGATTTTTCACGTATGAAACTCCTTGTTCCCCATTGCGAAGCCTTTCTTAACCGCGATCCATTACTCAATTCAAAAATGGAGGGTTCAATTGGGGGTGCCTTGGGTTGCATATATTACTATTTGCGCTACAATCTTCAAGCGAAGCAACATCTTGAAACAAGTTTGGCAAGTTTAAATCCGCATGAAATCAATAATCAGGATAAGATTGCCCGGATTTTAGCATATCTGGGGAGTTTTTATAGAGCCCAAGGCGATTATGA
Organism: Alphaproteobacteria bacterium; assembly: GCA_019746225.1. Classification (NCBI taxonomy): domain Bacteria; kingdom Pseudomonadati; phylum Pseudomonadota; class Alphaproteobacteria; species Alphaproteobacteria bacterium. The sequence goes on from JAIESE010000036.1 coordinate 24,207, forward strand.
AAAGGCCAAAACTTTTCTGGAACAAAGCCTTATTATTTATGAAAAAACACCAAACCATGTAAAAAGCACGAGAGCCCTAGGTTATTTGGGAGTCGTTTATCGAGATTTAGGCGACTACAAACGCGCCAAGCTTCTGTTAGAGCAGAGCCTAGAAATTCATGAGAAAAATGCACAAAATCAAATTGGCCATGCCTGGATTCAGGCGCATTTAGGAAACATCTACGCCATTTTGGGGGACTATAAAAAGGCGAATTTGTTACTTGAAAAAAGCCTCTTGATTTATAAAAAGCAAGCTGAAGACTATGTCGGTGTTGGATGGGTTTTGGGATATTTAAGCAATGTTTACCGAGGATTGGGGGACTTTCAGAAAGCACGAACTCTTGCAGAACAAAGCCTTACAATCACCAGAAGCAATTTTTCGGACAGCCACATTTATGTAGCCTCCCGTCTCGCGATTTTGGGTGCAGTCTATAATGAACTTGGAGATTATCAAAAAGCACGGAGTCTATTTGAAGAAAGCTTGCATATTTATGAGAAGGAATATGGTAAAAACCACAACGATACCGCTCGTGTCTTAAAATTGTTGGGGGAAACCTATTGCCTTGAGGGCGACGTTGAAACCGCAGAAGAACTGCTCAACAAAGCCTTGCTCGTCTTCCAGCTCAAGAAATCTCCTGAAGCTTATAAATCACTCGAAAGTTTAGGTGATTTGTATTTGAAAAAAGGCAAGATAGCAACGGCAGAGGGGGACTTCAAGCATGCTCAGTCCTACAATATCCAAGCACTAAATTATTTTAATCAAGCCTTGGCAATGACAAAAGAGTATTTCCAAGAAGATTCCCCTCATACATTAAGAATTAAAGTAAAACTGAATAGTATGCCGATGGCTCAGGTTGCATAGGAAAGCCCTTAGGTGTCATCGGGATACTTTCTTCAACCGGACATAAAGAGCGCCTCCGCCCCCATCTTGTGGTTTAGCCGTTGTATAAACGGACACGACAGCTCGAAAATGCGGTTCCTCAAGCCACTGGGGGACAAGGTCTCTCAAGCTTTTATAGGGACGTGTTTGAGAAGACCCATCCTGATCCAGTTGAGGTCGACCTTTCCCGGTAATCACTAAAACCCAGTGACAGCCCCTCTCTTGGCTCGATACTAAAAACCGAGCAAGAGCTTCACGGGCCTTTTCCCGTGAAAAACCATGCAAATCGAGGCGCGCTTCAATGTCGACGTTACGAATCCTTTGAATCCGGTGGGAGGATGTCGACTGAGATATGTGAGGAAGCTCTGGTGGAAGCACCATAGGGGCCTTCTTTCGAAGAGTCCGATAGGGTTTAGAAGGGGGAGGCGTTACAGGCTTTTTTCCAGGCGACAGGGGTTTAACTTTTTTAGAGACGATTTCCCACAATGTTTGCTCATCTGGCGTGAGATCCCTTCTCTTCCGGGTCATTTAGGCAACAGCAAATAAAATTCCCCTCGTGACTTCATGCGCCCAGCATAATCAGCAGCATCAGCCCCACATCCCCAAAAGAGATCACCTCGCACGCCCCCTTTAATGGCACCCCCTGTATCTTGAGCAACAACCAAGGATTGAAGACGCGGCGCGCCGGCATCTGGATGTTCTAAATCAATCCAAAGGGGGGTTCCTAAGGAAATGTATTCCCGATCAACTGCAAGACTTCTCTGAGGGGTCAAGGCAACCCCTTGACTTCCGATGGGCCCTTCCCCATGCCGAATTCGGAAAAACACGTAAGACCTGTTGGTAGACATGACAGATTCTGCTTGGGAAGGATGCGCTTTTAACCAAGCAACGATGGACTGCCTTGAGACATCATCCGAAGACAAGGCTCCCCGATCAATCAATGTTTTTCCAATCGGATGGTAACCACATCCATTCGTCCCGGCATAACCCAAACGCATCACGCTACCATCGTCCACACGCACGCGCCCAGAGCCTTGAATCTGGAGGAAGAAAGCGGCGATGGGATCATCAACCCACACCAGCTCAAGCCCCCGTCCCTTCAAACCGCCTTTTACAATGCGATTGCGAGGCATCCCTTTATAACGAATTTTAGCTCCAGGAAGGCGGTACAGGGGGGTTTGGTACCGCCCATGACGACGCTTTGATCCGCGAAGCTCTGGCTCGTCATATCCTGTAAACAAACCCGTCGCGCCACTAGAACCAGAAGCTTGGTAAGGCCTCAAGTGGCGCTGAATGACTTGCCTTAAATCTGACTCTGTCGTGGGTGAATTGTCCAGAATCGCTGAACAAAATGGACGCCAATCGCCGGCAGTTCCCATTTTGTCGCCTCGCGTAATCATGGGAGTAGACGAATCTTTCTTTAACAAGGTCGTGCAAGATCGTTTCAATGCAGGCAAGGCCTTTAAGGCTTTATCGGTCTTCCATCCGGGTAGTTCTTGGTATGTCACGGGTATTAAATCTAGAGAGGATGGCCGCATGGGTTGGGTTTGGCATCCAGCTAAGAGAAGAGATATCGCAGTCAGGGCAATAAAACAAAAGCGTAAAGGAAGCCTCATGACCTAATTGCCTTCAATGCGCGTCGCAATAAGGACCCAGTTGGGATTTTCAGAGCCAATCGGTCGGCTAAAGGTCCAAATATCATTCATTGTTAAGGTTAAGTGAGCAGGATTATCTTGGATTTTGCCTTCCGCATCTTTTGTCACAACAATCTGTTCACTGACAAACTTTAAGGTGATTTGTTCTTGCTTGCCCTTGATCTCGATATCAACAACTTCTGGATCTTTCAAATCAACAATCTTTGTCTCAACGGTTTGCCCAGCTTCTTCGCGATCTTGAAGGGCACTTACAAATGATTTGAATACCCCAGGACTTAACAAGGGTTTCAAGGAGCTCTTATCACCCTTCGCAAATGCCTCTACAATCATCTCGAATGCCGTCACAGCGCCATTCAAAAAATGATCTAACTGAAACGCAGGATCAACGGCTTGAATCTTCTTAAGACCTTCTTGTATCGAAGGCTTAAGATCTATAGGAGTATCAGCTTCTTCAGACATTGAGACGCTTTTGACGGATCTCATAGAAGGCCTGACCGGCAAAGGAATTACATTATCAGAAGCTTTAGTATCCTGTTGAGAGGTTGGAGGCGCCTCAAACCCATCGCGTTTCCCAAGAACGGTCCACAGTCGAAAAATCATATAGCCTGTTAATGCCGCAAAAAAAAGTATTTCCATCATACGTATTGTCACTACTCCTTAAGAGGCCTTTTGTTGCGGCCATATTCAGAACAATTTTATCTATCGTCAAGGTTTTCGTAACCTATCTCCTGTTATTCTAGTGTAGACGAAGTTGGGTTCAAATTGCTACAACTTGAAGATAATATAATTTTATATAAGGAGGAAACAAGAAATGTCTACTGAAACAAAAGAGCCGGGCACAGAATCAACGGGTCCTGCAATGACCCTACCCATCACGATCCACGCGCAATATATTAAGGATTTATCATTCGAAAATCCGACACCTATTGCATCATTTACAAATGAAAACAACGCACAACCAAATATCTCTGTTGGCATTCAAGCCAAAGCAGAAAATTTAGGGGGTCGTAATTTTGAAGTCATTTTGGACATTCGCATCGATGCAACACGCGATAAGGCTCCCCTTTTTGTAACGGAACTCAGTTATGCAGGTATCATAACGTTAGGGGATAACGTTGAGGAAAGTGATGCTGGCCCTCTCTTAATGATAGAATCCCCACGCCTCCTGTTCCCATTTGCCCGCAATATCCTGGCAGATGTCACAAGGGATGGTGGCTTTCCGCCTTTGATGTTGGCTCCAGTTGATTTTGCAGCTCTTTATGAGCAGCAAAAGAACCAAGAAGCTGCTAATGGTAAAGATCCTAAGGGAAACAAAGAAGACAAGTAGACTATTCGCTTTTCAGTTACGTCAAAGCCTTGCGCGAAGCACCTCAGGTTTCTTGCCTGCCGCTACACGCAAGACTTTGACGACTCCCTCCTTCACAAGAAAATTCAAGATATACCTTCTTCTTATCCACTGGTACAGGTCAGCAGACCCTTTTCTAATATAACATTTCACCCATTAAATAGATTTTTAACATAATTTCACTTTACTTTAATAAAAATACTTTATTTTTATTTTCTAGAATGAGAAAAATTTCTAAAGTATTTACTTGATTTTTCCCGTACTTCTAACTACTTAATTATTATCTTCTTAGAAAATTAGAATTTAACTTTGAGAGTTTTTTATGTTTAAAAATTTTAGAAATGCGATTATCAGTGTTTCAGCAGCTCTATTTTCCTTGTCTACCCTCACACCAAGCAGCTTTGGAATGGAAGACGATGGATCATTTCTTCCCAAACCCCGCTTTCAAAATACAAATAAAGAAAACGAAAGCCAACCCGCTTTCACCCCAAAACGCGCTTCTAAGCTATGTGTATTCAATGCTGCCCTCTTTCATGATGCTGAGGAGTTTAGACAGCCAACAAAGAAAAAAACAAAACTACTCACCGCTGAAGAGGTAAATCTTGATGTTCTCACTCCCCGAAAATTAAATACATGTAAAGAGGCAGGCGTTTCCACCCCTGAATTAAGAGAGGGGATTGCTCAGGTTAAACGACGCCATCCAAATAAAATCCAAGACACTGACCGTTTCCAGCCATCACACCAAGTTTTCTATAGTCCTGTGGCTCCTTTGGTGCTCTCCCGAACAGAGACCCTCGAAGCCCGTAAAGGGTCACATATCGTCTCTCTTCCCGCAACGGCCTTTATCAAAGCAGAGATGGTTGAAAGTCCGGAAGAACGACGTGCTCGTAAAGAAAAGCAAATGGCTGAATTTGAAGCCGCTGAGGCTGCAAGAGGCATTTCAATTGTCCATTTGGAAGAAGAAAATCAAACGGCTCTCCAACCATGGCTTGGTTTTTTTAAATATATTGACTTCAAAAAGGAACGTATCACATTGGGCTCAGATAAGAAGATGAAGTGGCCAGATATAGCAGATGCCTTCTCGAAATTTGTTGCGCCTCATATGAGTCGACACCAGATTGATGGATATGAAATTTATTATTTATTAAAAACCGTTGATTTCAATAGGGTCAATCCTTTAAACCAACATCCCAATTATATAAATATGATGCATGGTGGTTGTCCTGTTGGAAGCGACAATGATTCTATGGAATGGCACCATGTCACTCGCTTTGATAAATCTCATAAGATCAAAATTGATGAGCCAACACTGCTCGCTTATGAAGGCCCTTTGAAGATTATTTTAATTCCTGCGTGGATTCATCAACAATACCGTCAACTTCACCTCGGCAGATCATTCTATAAAAAGCCAAGAACTAAAATGGATCGCTCCTATTTTGGAGAATACCGCGAACTGTTCAACCAACATATTGTGAAAACACACTATACAATAAACTAAGATTAGTTCTTCAGGACAATTTTTGCGAGCCATTCATAAAGATCACTATATCTATCATGGATTTTCACTTTAGGCACAACCGTATACCGAGCAACCTCACCACTTGCATAATTGATGCAGAAGAACTCACTCGCCGTCAGATGCGCAAAAACAACCCAGGGACTTGGAATCCCCTTTTCCTGACCACGCCTAATCCCACTATAAAGAATATCCCTTAAGGGTGACAAAATAATGAAGCCGAAACTGGTGTCCAAGTTGCTTTGCCGCCTGTGCAGTTCTTTAAGGGCTTCCGGCAAGACAAGTTGGCTCTCTTTCGTGAAGATTCTTCTTTCAATCTCTAAAAACGCCTGATCTACTTCTTGGCGCCTTTGGAATTTATCCATTTGCACTGGATTAAGCTGTTCCTTCACTCCTAACTCTTTAAGCTGCTGCTGAGCTTGTGTTACCTTGAGGGATAGTTTTTCCCACACCTCTTCACCCCTGAATTGTTCTGCCCCGTTGACGGTCGCTATCGGAGCAAGGAAAAAGCATGTAAATAGAAATATTTTAAAACAGTTCATATTAAAAATTCCGTAAATTAAAGGTAATATTTTTCACAAACTATCATAAAAAATGATTTTTAATCTACTCAATTTTTTATTGCATGAATTTATTGATTTTTCATCATTAAGAGAAAAGCTGTCTGCGAACAGAAAAAAAGCACCTTCCGAAGAAGGTGCTTTTATTAAGACCGAAAGACACTAACTATTTTACTTCTACTAACTTTGGCATGTCAGCCTTCATTTGTGCTTCAAGTCCAGCTCTACGAGCTGCTTCCCCTCGAAAATAAGCTGCAAGTGCATTAGGGACTTCCTTGAATTCGTCTTGCATATGGAATTCTTTGACTTTTTCTTCAAGTTTCTTTCTATTTGCCGGTGTGAGTTCGCGCCATACTTTGTCACCAAATTCCTTGACGTCTGGCTCCAAATCATGCACCAGAGGCTTTTTTATGGCTTTTCCTCCACTTAACTCAATTTCTTTTCCAGCTTGATGTTGCTTTTCTAAGAAATGGATAACGCCAACCACTAAAGTATCTTGGAACTTATCATAGATGGCTTCAACCCATGCTGGCCTCCCAAGATCCCGCCACCCAAACTTTTCAATGAGTGCATTTGACGTTTGAAATATTTGGTTTTCAATTCCCGGGTTCTTTGTAGCCGTAAACTCTTGTAAAGCACTCAAACATCTTGTTGCATGCTCAACATTTAACAATGCTTTGTTGGCATTCGGACCACAGCTCTGATTATAGATTATTTTGAATCTTGCATCAGAAGCATTTCCTTCACCACACAAGGTCATAAAGGATGCCACAAATAACGTGCACAGCGATCCCATTTTTACTAATTTACTCATTTTCTAACTCCTTGTTAAATGTTTAACCTTTAAAAATGGTACCTAAAAGAAGCTAAGACTGTGCTAACACGTGGTTTGAAACGAAATACTGTCGTCACATTGTTTGCGTCTGGGTTAGCAAGAGTCCTTGAAACTTTACCGTATAAAGCAACTCTATACTCTAGAGTTCCTGTAATATTTTTTGTCAGATTAGTCTGAACACCAACGCCTGGCGCAAAAGCAGTCTTATTGGTTGAAAAACTAAGAGTATTTCTTGCAGTATCAGCTGGCAACCCAACCGGACCAAAGGCTGATGCAGTTGACTTAAAGCGGCGATTTTCCATACCCAAGCGAATGAAGCCCATTACACGTTCACAATGGTAACCTACTCTTAAACCAAGACCCCATGCGCCATTGGAAGTCACTTTTGCTAACGCATTGTTAGCATTTGCTGTTGGAAAAGATGCTGAGTCATTAATATTTCCAAACAAATAATCAGCCTCTAATCCAAGATGCCAAGAATTTACTTTAATCGCATAACCTAAGATGAGATCTAATGCAGCATTAAACTTGGTCATAGCAAACTTATAATTTATTGGTGTTACATTGTCAGATAATTCTACTTTTGTATATTCACCCACAACTGTACCAGCACCAAAACCAATATATGGACCATGGTTGCGTACATTTGCGACTGATGCTGTCGTTGCCAAAGCAACAATTGCTAGTGATTTTAGTACTTGCTTCTTCATTTGCTTACTCCTTAATTTGTTTCCAATTTATACTCTGAGAGAGCGCATAACTCTCTTCACACTCTAAAAGTCTAGCCAGGTTGTTTATATATTTAGAATGATTTAATAGATTGTTGGAAAAATTTTAAAAAGAGTTGTGATAGTTTTAACACAATTTTATTAATACTTTATTTACTAATGGCCTCATTTACAAGTGCAGCAAGACTTTGATAAAGAAGGGTTCAAATGAACAGGTGCCCCAACACCTTTACTTCTCCTCTTTGCACCTTCGCATCGCCCGTAACATGAGCGCAGATGGTGTCACAAGAAGCGTGAGACTGGAAGCAAACAAAACACCATAAACGATACACACAGATAAGAGGTGCCACCATTGGGTCGAGGGCGCCCCAACCGTAATTTCGAAGTTGATAAAGTCAATATTAATCCCCAACATAATCGGCAACAAACCAAGAATTGTCGCCAATTTAGTTAAGATCACGGGGCGCACACGCTGTAGACAGGTATGGATGATGACTTCGCGATATTGAGCCAGGGTTGGCTTTTTAATCTGCGCAATCATGAGATCATAAGTATCGATCAAAAGGATGTTGTTAGAGACAATAATCCCCGCGAGTGCAATGACGCCGATGCCGCCCATGACAATTCCAAATGCCAAATTGTGCACAAGCAACCCCACAAAGATACCGACACTTGACAGGACAACCGCACTCAAGACAAGGCCTGTACTGAAGAAACTATTAAATTGCGTGACTAATATTATGGCGATCATAAAAATCGCGACCATGAACGCTTGCATTAAAAAGATCATAGACTCTTGTCGGTCCTTTTCTTCCCCTTTAAATTTGACGTTAACCCCGGGATCGAGATTCAGCTTGGGAAGCGCAGCGCGTATTTCTGTAATTTGATCCGCAACAAGGGCACCGGGCACAACATCCGCATTTAATGTTAACACCTCATGCCCATCGACCCGATCAATCTTACTAATCTTGGGCTCCGGCTTTCTGGTCACAAAGTTGCTGATAGGCATCAGGCCTTCTTTGGTTTGTATCTTTAAGGTATCCAACTGATCCAACACCCTGAAGGGGGGCGTATATCTCACAACGATATCAACCTCATCTCGCGCATCTTCCGGTCGGAACGTGGCAACGGTCACCCCGTTGGTGACCAACTTGATGGCATTGCCCACTTGTCGGACATTGGCATCAAATTTAGCTGCCTGGCCCCGGTCAATGGTCAACTGCCACTCAATACCTGGGATGGGGAGGTTATCGGATATACTTGTAACACCGGCCATACCCTTCAGGTGCTTTTTCAAAATGAGAAGAGCAGGCTTTAAGAGAGAAGCCTCTGGCGCACACAATTCAATATTGATCGGCTTTTGAGCAGGCGGTCCACTCTTTTCCTTTTGAACAGCAACGTGAATGCCGGGGATGTCTTTTGTATTTTTATCAATCTCATCTAATATGATATCCGCAGGGCGGCGCTTGCGCCAATCAATAAACTCAACCGTGATGGTGCCGATCACGTCTTCTGGAAGGTCCGCGCCACTTCCCGTGAAAGTGCCCGTACGTGTGTAAACGGACTTCAATTCTTTCATAGGCAAGATTTTGGCTTCAACAAGACGAACCAAGTCGTCCTTATCTGTTATGGATAAATTACCCCGCCCTTGAATCTGAATGGCAGCAATTTCCGGTTCCACATTTGGAAAAAACTCCACACCTCGACCAAAATGGGAATAGGCCGTCTTAGCCAATATCAAAATGACAATCGCCCCCAAAATAATGCGCTTGGGATGATCTAAGGCGAACTTCAAAACTCTTAAGTACTGGGCCATCAGACCTTTAAGTTCTATGGGTTCATTGGAGACCTTCTTTAGAGGGATGTGCCCTGGCGGTGGCTTCAACAGCTGACCAATCGCTGGAATAAAGATCAAGGCCATCAAAATCGAGGCACTCAAAACCGCAATTAAGGTGATGGGCATAAACTTCATAAATTGCCCGGGCACCCCTGGCCAAAACAACAAGGGCATAAAGACGACAATAATCGTAATAATTGAAGTTATAACAGGCCACGCCATCCGTTGTGCAGCATGAAGATACGCAGGACCCGGTGGCACGCCTTCCTCTATTTTGAGATCCGCATATTCAACCACAATAATGGCACCATCCACCAACATGCCGACCGCAAAAATCAAGCTAAACAGAACCACAATGTTAACGGTTAAGCCCATCAGTGAAATAATCATGATGCCCATTAAGAAGGAGCCGGGAACGGCCACACCGACCAAAAGAGAAGACCTCCATCCAAGACTCATCACGATAATTCCCATAACCAAAATAATGGCGAGGATGAGGTTGTTTTGGAGATCATTTAACATATCCCGGATATGGTGGGATTGATCGTTTTGATAAGCGACGATCACATGCTCCGGCCATTTCTTCTTTTGTGCATCAACGATTGCTTTCACATCCTCAATCGTCTGAATGAGGTTTTCCCCGGTTCGCTTCGAAATTTCCAGAGATACAGCGGCCTTTCCTTGATCTCGAACAATACTTTCAAGGTCTTTAAAAGTACGTCGCACCTCGGCAATCTCTTTCAACTCAATCACAGCGTCTTGAAATGTTGCTACGGGAAGTCTTTGAATATCTTGAATACTTTCCAATACACCGGGCACCTTGATGGCAAAGCGCCCCGTCTTCATTTCAATATTTCCCGCTGGAATTAACTGATTGTTCATGGAAAAATTCATGATAACTTCATCAAAAGCCAGCCCATACCCTTCCACCTTTGTGGGGTCAATGAGGATCTCGACAACGTCCTTCTGGTCTCCCATAATTTCCGCTTTTCGAACGCTGGACAGACTTCCTTCAATTTCATCTCGCAGTTCTCGCGCCATGTGGTAGAGCGTGCGGTGCGGAATTTGACCGGAAAGCTTGACAACGAGGACAGGAAATAGACTGAGATTAATCTCTGTAATAATGGGTTCTTTTGTTTCTAAAGGGAGTTTTGGTTTAGCAAGATCTACCCGATCTCGCACATCAGAGCGCGCGCGATCTGAATTAAATCCTGCGGTAAATTCTAAAACAATGTTGCCCCCACCCTCAAAAGCTGTGGAGCGCATCTCTTTCACGCCTTCAATATTATGAAGTTCTTGCTCAAGCGGGCGAAGTAAGAGTCTTTGGGAATCTTGAGGAGAGATCCCCTCATGAATCAAGGAAACATAAATGATGGGTATTTTGACATCAGGGGTTGATTCCTTGGGAATTTTCCAATAGGCAATCGACCCCCATATGATGAATAGGGCCAAAATAGATAAGACCGTGCGGGTGCGAGATAAAGCAGCTGCAATTAACCCATTCATGTGGATTTTACCGGTGGTTCAGAAGGCTCAAGAGATGTATGCACTGATTGGCCCTCAACAACAAAATCGCCGCCTGTTGTAATCAGTGTAATGCTATCGGGCAAGCCTGCAACGAGGAGACCTTCTGGTTTGGATTCAATAATTTCAATGGGATGAAATACAACTTTCCCGTCCGCAATAGCTTTCACACCGATCGTACCATTATCCCTTAAGCTTATGGTCGATGGTGAAATTAAATAGCCATTCGTACTTTTCGTCGGAAAATTAATGCGCGCAGTCAGGCCCGCCGGTATGTCCATGTCGGGATTATCTGTCTGTATTTCAACACGATAGGTACGCGTCTTCGGTTCAGCATCCTTCGCAATATATGTCACCCGCCCCAACAGCTTATGATTGTCAAGGGCGGGGAGGATGATTTCAGCTTCTCCATTAAGGTGAATGCGAGAAATATCTTTTTCAGAGATGTTACAAATAACCTTCAAGGGATCCAGATCAATGATTGTTGCGACCTTATCCCCGACATTGACCACATCTCCCAGTTCGACAAATGTATCTTCCAAAATACTCTTGAAGGGGGCCTTTATATGAGTATCTTGAATTTCCTGTTCAATGGCGACCAGTAAACTTTTTGCAGCCTCATAGTCGGCTTTACTTGCCGCGAGAGCATTTTGCGCCTTGAAGGCCCTTTCCTCCAATTTCGTGTCAGCTTTAAATTCAAGGGATCGTTGCTCCAGTTTTGCCTTTGCTTCTGCTAAGCGTGCGGGACGATCTTCTGCATCAATCAGAATAATGTCTTGTCCTGTATCAACCTTTTGCCCCTTCTTGACAAGGAGCGATAGTATACGCCCGCCCGTTTTGGCTTTTAGGGTGACAGTGCGATCTGCAAGGGTATGTCCATTCAACTGGATACTTGTCACCAAGGGTGTCGCCTTCATCTCCTTCACCTTGACTTTTGGGATGGGTGTAACAATCGGGGCTGGTTCGGCATGAAATAAGTTTGCGCGTCCTATGAATAACACCACAAAAACCCCAATAATAATCGACAAGGGATTGCGGGTTATATACTGACGAATTTGGATCAATTTCACGAGAGACTACCTTACTATTCTACTAAGTACATTTGAGATTGGTTTACTGACAAGCTTCTCAACACGAGAAGCTCTCAAAGACTCACTCTTTTAGAATAGTTTATCTTAAAATGGAGCAGTAAGGATGGTCAAGGGAGAACAGCCAGTAATGAAAAGAATAAATCAGGGAACTGATGTTTGTCAAAAAAAGGAGAGAAAGTTTGCTGCTTTCTCTCCTCTTAATTGTCCTCCCTATCGAGTTAGTTTTTCACAAGTTTCACCCGTTTGGCAGGAACTTGTAGATTGCTACGGACAATCATTTCTGGATATTCAACAATCTCGAAACCCTTGATCCCATTTAGAAACACTCGACTCTCGCGCGATAATGGGGATTGCTCGTTATTCGCGAAAATAAATAATTCACCACCCGGTTTTAAAGAGTTTACCATGCTCTGGAATAAGGACTCATTCCCCTTACTCATAAAACCCTCTAGGCCAATTTCATCCTTAATATAGCTAACAGAACCTGAGGTGATACCAGCCCAAAGCGCAACATCTAAGCCATCAGCATAGATATCAGGACATTGTGTTGCATCGATGTTAATTGTAACTTCACCACGTGCTTTGTGGTCTTCTCGGCAGCCCGCACAATTGCTATGCTCATATTCATCGAGATTGAGGTTAGCTAGGGTTGAAACAGTCAAAAAATGTCCACACCCAAGGATAAGACCACGGGCTTGACTGCTCTCAATTTTAGCGTTCAAAAGGGCTGCTGGATTGTAGCGATAGTCAATTGGATTTTCTATAGTTGTTGAAATGATCCCACTCTTTCTCAACGCGTCCCAAGTGATTTGACGGGCTTTAAGAGGGAGAGGTTCTTCTCTATCAAAGCGCCCTTTTTCGGCATAGTCACACCCTGGAGGCATTTTAATGGATGACCCAAGGACATAATAAATGAAGCTATTCCAAAGACCCAGAGGTTGGGTTCCGTAAGTCTGCGTCCATTGGCTATAGAGTTCAAAGTCATTTATCTTATTTTGCTGTCTTTTCTCAAATTCGGCTTGTTCTTCTGCCACTTTCCTTTGAACTTCTTGATCAATAAGGTCTTCAGCGGCTCCACTTTCTTTTAAAACAACCTTCAAGCCCTCAACCGTTTTGACATTAAAGAATGAAATGGTAACTCCATGTTGTTCAGCAAGCATCAGCTTAAAATTATGCAGAGCTGATTTCAAATTAGATACCAGTTCGCTCTCATCCATGCTTTTAACAGCCAACGGAGGCAGTTCAGGTAATACGGATTTTTCAAAACCAGAAACTATGTCTTGAACAAACGTCAATTCCGAATTGCTTTGAAGCATATCTTTAAAAGTTCGAACACTTTCAGAAGACGCCTTTAAAATAAAAGGAGCCAGACTCTGTGCCTCTTCCATAGCTTGAATATTGGAGATAGAAGAAAACAAAAGTGTAGACAAGAGAATACGTTTCATCGGGGTTTCCTTTAAATAATAATTTAAATAGTTTCTATTCACAAATAGGTACTAGGTTAATTGAAATATATATAGGAAATTTATTTTTATTTTTCAATCTGTTTCTTGATTTTAAACTTAAAAAACTCTTAAATAGTAGTGTTGTCATTCTTGTTTATACAATTGGTGTTCAAAATCTCTTAGTCTTTAAGACAAAACAACAATCTGAAAACATCCTTACAAAATAAACTTTGAAAGATCCGCGTTGTGGGCCAAATCAGAGACCTTATCCCGCACGTCTTTGTCCGTGATGGTAATGGTCTCTCCCGCCATTTCGGAGGCTTTGAAGCTGATGTCTTCCATCAATTTTTCAAGAATCGTGTGTAGGCGGCGCGCGCCAATGTTTTCCACCGACTGATTCACCTCAGCCGCTAAGGTTGCAATCTCTTGAATCGCATCATCTGTGAAATTGAGCGTAACGGATTCGGTTTCCATCATAGCTTTAGATTGACGAATAAGGTTGGCTTCAGGTTCCGTTAAAATACGAACGAAGTCATCTTTCGTCAGGGCCTTGAGTTCAACTCGAATAGGAAGACGACCTTGCAATTCAGGCAGCAAATCGGACGGTTTGGCCAAATGAAAGGCCCCAGACGTAATAAACAATATATGGTCTGTTTTGATGGTTCCATGCTTTGTAGAAACACTTGTGCCTTCAATAAGAGGCAGGAGATCTCGCTGTACCCCTTCCCGACTCACATCGGCCCCATGGTGATCGGAACGTGCACAAATCTTATCGATTTCATCAATAAAAACGATCCCATTTTGTTCAACCATTTCTGTGGCTTCCCGGACCACCTTATCCATATCCAAAAGCTTGTCACTTTCTTCTTGGATCAAAACCGTATAGGCTTCTGCAACGGTCATTTTCCGGGCCTTTGTCCGTTGCCCAAAGGCTTTGCCAAACATATCGCCCAAATTCATCATGCCCATTTGCGCACCAGGCATGCCAGGCACATCGAAGGTTGGCATGCTCATACCGCTGGTGTCCGCAACCTGGAGTTCAATTTCCTTCTCATCCAACTCCCCATCATGAAGGAGATGCCGGAACTTTTGACGTGTCTCCGGACTCGCACTCGCCCCCACAAGCGCATCCAAAACACGCTCTTCCGCGTGCGTTTCAGCCTTAACTTTCACTTCTTCACGCAACCGTTCGCGCGTCATTTGAATCGCGATTTCGATCAGATCTCGAATGATTTGCTCCACATCCCGCCCCACATAGCCAATTTCCGTGAACTTTGTAGCCTCTACTTTGATGAATGGCGCTTGAGCAAGCTTCGCCAGACGGCGGGCAATTTCAGTTTTTCCAACGCCCGTCGGTCCAATCATGAGAATGTTCTTGGGCAAAACTTCTTCTCTTAATTCTAATGGCAATTGCTGGCGGCGCCACCGATTGCGCAAAGCAATGGCTACGGCTCGTTTCGCATCATCTTGGCCGACGATAAAGCGGTCGAGCTCACTGGCAATTTCACGGGGGGTCAGGGAAGTCATGGATTTACAAACTCTCTATGGTGATATTTTTATTGGTGTAGATGCAAATGTCGGCAGCAATTTCAATGGATCGCCGAGCAATGGTTTCTGCGTCCATATCGTCGACGGTCATGAGGGCTCTTGCTGCAGCCAGCGCAAAAGATCCGCCGGATCCAATGCCAATGAGCCCATCTTCCGGCTCTAACACATCTCCGTTCCCCGTTAAAACCAAAGAAACAGAAGAATCTGCAACCGCCATCATGGCCTCCAGGCGACGCAGATAACGGTCCGTTCGCCAGTCCTTCGCCATTTCCACACAAGCGCGTGCCAATTGGCTGGGATATTTTTCAAGCTTGGCTTCGAGGCGTTCAAAAAGGGCAAACGCATCAGCAGTGGCCCCTGCAAATCCAGCAATCACTTTACCATCCCCAATGCGGCGTACTTTTCGCGCTTGAGATTTAATGACAGTGGCCCCCAAGGTAACTTGACCATCACCGGCAATAACGACCTTGTTGTTTTTGCGAACACATACAATTGTTGTCCCATGCCACGAGGGTAGATTCGAAGACGTACTCATGAAAAGCTCCTGATGAAATGTAGACATATCCTAGTTTTACATGAAAGATTAGCAAAATGGCAAGAATTTGCTATGCTAAGTTATATTCATGAAGGAGGAACCCATTGATTTACGACTATAACAATATTTTTGCAAAAATCTTAAAGGGCGAAATCCCATGCGACCGGGTCTACGAAGATGATCAAGTCTTAGCTTTTAAGGATATCAACCCCAAAGCCCCCATCCATGTTTTGGTGATTCCCAAAGCACCTTATGCTTCGTTAATTGATTTTACTGTCCGCGCCACCCCGGATGAAATCGGAAACTTTTTTCAAATCGTAGAAAAAATAGCCGAGGAGTTGCAGTTAACCGATCAAGGCTTTCGCCTGGTGATGAATAATGGCGCCGATAGTGGCGCCGAAGTAGATCACTTCCATGTGCACATCATTGGTGGCAAGCGCTTAGGGGGGATGGCGTAAGGGATTCCTAACTCAAAGAAGGGTCAAAATATATGGAAACTGAAATCGTTAAATACGGAATCTCATTTGGAACAGCTTTAGCCATTGCTGTCTCATTCAATCAAAACCACTCGATAATATGGGCCATTATTCATGGGTTTTTGAGCTGGTTTTATGTGATTTACTATCTGTTGTTTAAGAAAAAGCGGAAGTAATTCTTAATAGGCTCCGAACTTATAGACATTAAGCCTCTCGTAATGAACGGGACCTTGATTCAACATGCTTTCAAATAAAATAAGGTGATCGACTGTCATATTAACCTCCTCGAAGAGATGCGTTTTCAGGACATCCGTTACATTCTTCGGTGGATGAAACCGACGAACCGTTACATGGGGCACGTGGGGACGCGCCTCAAGGATGAACCCCAGAGAAGTTAAAGCGTTGCCGGTTGTTTGAACAAGGGCATTCATTTGAGGGGATTCCTTCGTCCCAAGGATAAGCGTACGAGCTCTTTTGGAGCTCGGAAAGGCACCGACGTGATCAAAGATTAAGGGAAAGGAAACCCCCAAATCAAGGGATTGAAGCGCTTCATCCACAAGAGGACATCTTGCCTCCTCAACATTTCCTAAAAAATGTAATGTTATATGCCAATTTTGAAAAGGGATCACCTTCCCTAAGAAATGCCCTATCTGCAGCGATATTTTGGTCGAAACATCTTCTGGAAGAGGGATTCCCAAAAAAAGGCGACGATGTTCCCCCATTATTTTATGTCTTGGCGATAATCTTCACAGCCACTTGCTCGTGGTTTTCGTTGTAAGCAATAAACTCAACCCCTAACTTCTTCGCTTCCAAAAACTCCTTAAGAGCCTTCCATTCGTGTTGCTCTGAGCCCGGGTAATTATAAAGCTCATCAAAGAGAATAACCGTACCCGGAACGATGTTATCCCCGAGACTGTCAAAGACGGTTTTAGCCGAGCTATAGATATCACTATCAATATGCATAAATGCAATGGGTCTATTGACAAGAGCATCTGCTTTGAATTTTGGCAAAACATCCTTAAACCACCCCTTGTAGAGACGAACATTGTGGAGAACAGGAGGAAGATAAACGCCCTTTTTAAAAGCAAAGGTTCCCTTTTTAAAAGTCTTGTCACTTCTTACCCAGTCTTCAGGAAGCCCTTCAAAAGAATCGAAGCCATAGATCGTATGATGAGGATTTAAAGCCGCGATAAAATTGATGGTTTTGCCTGTACAAACGCCCAATTCTAAATAAACACCATTCGGTATGGTCACTGCTTTTGAAGCTGCCAAAATCACTTCCGCATCGGATTGTAACTTTTGAGCTTTGAGAAGATTTATCTGAACAAACTGGGTTGCTTCAGGGCTCGCGGTGTAGTGTTTGTTCTTGCATTTGAAGTGAAGAACTTGTGAACCTTCATTAATTCCAGCACCGGGGGGAACTTCCAACACCCGACTCCAATCATACGGAATCACTTCTTGGGCATGAACCTGGGCCACAACAAACGTCACCACCATTATTTTTAAAAAGATACTCATTTGTCCCTCACAATCTGTTTTTTCGTTGCCCAAGATCTTCTCTTCGTATCAATACATTCAACTTATATAGCAAGATTACTGTCGTGTCACTTGACATAAAAAAGAGCAGTGTTGTTACACTGCCCTTGAGGAAAGGAATAAAAGTCAAAGAAAGATGACCCACCTTAAGGTTCTAACGAAGGCTCTCCCAGGAAGATGATATCAACTTTAACAGGGTGATTTCCGAATGGATGCAACGCCATAACGTCTTTTTCAAAAGGAATAATATTATTAGAGCTATCATCTAGAAAGACCACACGCCGGATGAAATCAACCTTTCCATCAAAAGCGATAAGAGGTGATAAAGCTTTGCCGCGATAATACGAAGGAAAGGATCCTTCTGAAAATGAATGTACAGAGATTACGTTTCCCAAACACATAACCGACACACTTCTTACAAACCTCTTCTCTTGAAAGATCTTAATAATTTTAGCGCTATACTCTGTCGATTCGCCAACATGAAAAATGTCTGCCAATCCAAGCTTGCGAATACGATTTAATGTGTGATTCAAGTCAGACTGAGCGCTTGAGGCGATAAGGTGGAAACCCCTTCTATGCAGCTCCCTCATAAGCTCGATCGCGTTCCTACGCGGATTAACCATATCATCAGGCTTCGGGTTTTGGTTGTCTGTCAGAACACCATCAACGTCTACAATGACGACGATTCCTTTCGGATCTTCATGATCTCTCACAATGAGTTCATCAAGCAGGTATACGGATGTTGCTTTGAGAGTCTTGATCATAGATTTTGGGGCGCCCAAAACCTTACTCGGATAGAAGTTTTGGAGATTATACGGCGGGGGCTCTGCAGGAATCGCATACTCAATGGATGGAATAGGATGATGTGGTTCATTCTCTTCTCCAAATCCTTCCCCAGAACTTGAAAGACTGTGACGTCCCCGCCAATCCCCAGAGTGCCTGATCCCCGAATTTCTGGGGCTGAGAGGCGAATGGGCCTCCATCGACTTCTTTAAAGGCGATCCGCTTCCCCCCTTCTCACCAAATGATTTGCCCTCTTCCGTACTATCCCCATCCCTCGATTTCTTTAAGGGTGACTCGCTGCCGCCTTTGTAACCACCTGCAAGTTCTTCATCCATTGCAGCTGTAGATAAAGTATAGGCAACGAAAAGCGTTATGACGCACAGAATGAGTCGAAAAGACAAGACATTCATTTTGAATGCTCCCATTAAGTTCTATTAATATTATATGTTAGATTTGAAATTATTACTATTTCGTGTAAATTATATATCATTATTAGCATCGAAATATACATTAAAAAACCGCTACATCTTTCGAAGTAGCGGTTGTTTTTTCGTCACCTGTGCTCTATTTAGCAAGAACAGCCAGCAAGAGAATCGCCACGATGTTGATGATTTTGATCATCGGATTAATGGCAGGACCGGCTGTATCCTTATAAGGGTCGCCGACTGTGTCTCCTGTAATTGCTGCCTTGTGAGCATCAGAACCTTTGCCCCCAAGGTTGCCATCTTCGATATACTTCTTTGCATTATCCCAAGCACCACCGCCGGAGGTCATGGAAATCGCAAGGAACAATCCAGTGATGATGGTTCCGATCAGCATCGCTCCCAAAGCAGAGAACGCAGAGCTTTGTCCTGCAATCGCGTTAATAGCATAGTACAAAACGACGGGTGCCAGAACCGGAAGAAGTGATGGAATAATCATTTCCCGAATTGCGGCTTTCGTGAGCATGTCCACAGCTGCACTGTAATCCGGCTTTGCTTTACCTTGCATAATGCCCTTGATTTCAGCGAACTGACGACGTACTTCTACCACAACGGCTGCCCCTGCCCTGCCCACCGCTTTCATGCCCATGGCGCCAAACAAGAAGGGAAGCAATCCCCCAATGAACAAGCCAACAAGAACGTAAGGATCTTGGAGGCTGAATTGAACATTCAGGTTGCTAAAGTGATGCTTCAAATCTTCCGTGTAAGCCGCAAAAAGAACTAGAGACGCCAAACCAGCAGAACCGATCGCATATCCCTTTGTCACGGCTTTGGTGGTGTTTCCAACAGCATCCAACGCATCTGTGACTTTACGAACATCCTTTGGCAAGTTCGCCATTTCCGCAATACCACCGGCATTGTCGGTCACAGGACCATACGCATCCAGCGCTACAACCATCCCAGCCAAAGCCAACATGGTAGTCGCGGCAATGGCGATACCGAACAAGCCTGCATTCATGAACGCGGCTATAATGCCCGCACAAATCACCAAAACCGGAAGGGCTGTGGCTTCCATGGAAACCGCTAACCCTTGAATAATGTTCGTTGCATGACCTGTTGTGGAGGCTTGAGCAACGCTTCGAACCGGGCGATAATCTGTGGAAGTATAATACTCGGTGATCCAAACGAGCAAGCCCGTCACACCAAGACCGGTGAGCGCACAGTAAAGCAAGTTAATTGGTGTAAAGCTTAAACCTTCAACCGACAAGGTTTGCGTCAAACTGTCAAAAGTCATAAACGTAACGCCCACAATGAGCACCGCTGAGATGATTGAAGCCGCGATAAATCCTTTGTAAAGCGCTCCCATAATATTCTTGGTCTTGCCAAGACATACGAAAAACGTTCCGGCAATCGAGGCAATAATACACACAGCACTGATGAGAAGTGGGTACATCATAAGGATTTTTTGATCAGAACCTGTGAAGAAAATCGCTGCAAGCAACATGGAAGCCACGATGGTCACCGCATATGTTTCAAACAAGTCCGCAGCCATACCCGCGCAGTCGCCCACGTTGTCGCCCACGTTATCCGCAATCACAGCTGGGTTGCGGGGGTCATCTTCCGGAATTCCGGCTTCAATTTTTCCAACCAAGTCTGCACCAACGTCCGCACCTTTTGTAAAGATACCACCGCCCAATCGTGCAAAGATGGAAATAAGAGATGCCCCAAAACTTAAAGCAACCAGGGCTTCCAAGAGAAGGCGTTGTTCAATGTTAATAGACAGAAGATAATGATAATACAAAGAAACACCCAGCAGCCCAAGCCCAACAACCAACATGCCGGTGATCGCACCGGATTTGAAAGCGATGTTAAGAGCCGGCGCCAATCCCGTTTTAGCCGCTTCTGCGGTGCGCACATTGGCACGAACAGAAACGTTCATCCCGATATACCCAGCAAGGCCGGAAAGGATAGAGCCGATGCCAAAGCCTAAAGCAACCAAGGGGGACAATAAATATCCCAAAATTAAAGCAACCACAACGCCAACCATGGCGATCGTGCTGTATTGACGATTCAGGTAAGCCTTGGCGCCTTCTTGAATGGCGCTTGAAATTTCTTGCATCTGTTTTGTGCCTGGGCTCGCGGCAAAGACACTGCGTCCTGCGACAAGCGCATAGAGCAAAGCCAATCCAGCACAGCTAAAAATAAGGGGAAAAGCATAGTCCATAGTCATAAAATTATCCTTCTATTCAGTTCGTTATCCAAAATAAGGGGCATGCCCCATTTGCACGCAGAATGCCAGATAAAATTTATTCACGCAACAGGTTCGATGATTAAATTGAATTTCATCAATAAAATTCATTCTCAGGGTAAAATACTCACCCTCTCTCTTTTGTCTTGATCACAAGGGCCTTCATCTGTCAAAAATAGAGAAACGGCCTTTAAAGAAAGAAGGGATGATAAAAATGGCAGGTCATTCGCAGTTTAAAAATATTATGTATCGCAAAGGCGCCCAAGACGCGAAGCGCGCCAAAATGTTTGCCAAGATTACACGCGAAATCATTGTTTCGGTACGCGGTGGCCTACCAGATCCCAACTCAAACCCCCGTCTTCGCGCCGCCCTTTCATCTGCTCGTGCTGCCAACATGCCCAAAGACAACATTGATCGCGCCATCAAGAAAGCTCTTGGGGGAGAAGATACAACCCATTATGAGGAAGTTCGGTATGAGGGTTTTGGCCCCGGCGGGACCGCTATCATTGTAGAAGGTCTGACGGACAATCGTAATCGAACCGTGTCGGATGTGCGCTCAGCTTTCACCAAATATGGCGGAACACTGGGTGAAACAGGCAGTGTGAGCTTCATGTTTGAGCGCATTGGGTTAATTCGTTACCCCGTTTCTGTGGGATCTTATGATGATGTGTTTGAAGCGGTTCTTGAAGCTGGCGCTGAAAATTTAGAGACCGAAGAGGAGGTCTACGAAATCACCTCTACGGTTGATTCCTTTGGTTCTGTCCGGGATTATTTGGGGCAAAAGTATGGGGATCCTTTGGAAGCAAAAGTGATCTGGCGCCCCACCACAACCGCGTCTTGTGATGAAGATGCGGCCCAAACCCTCCTGAAACTCATTGATGTATTGGAAGATAATGATGACGTTCAAAACGTTTATTCCAACGGAGAAATGAGCGACGAAGTTTTGAAAAAGCTGACCGCTTAAGATGACCAACACGGTCCGCATCTTAGGCCTCGATCCGGGCTTACGCACCACCGGTTGGGGGATTGTGGACAGCACCGGCAATCGGTTGGCTTATGTGGCTCACGGTGTTGCCAAATCTGATAGCGGCGATGACCTCGCCCCTCGTTTGTCTCAACTTTACCAAGAACTTCTCAAAATAATAGATCTCTACAGCCCCCATGAAGCTGCCGTTGAAGAAACCTTCGTGAACAAAAATCCTGCCTCCACCCTCAAACTTGGCATGGCCCGCGGCATTGTCCTTCTCGCTCCTGCCCAAGCAGGTCTTGTGGTGGGGGAATATGCCGCCAATCGCGTCAAGAAATCCATCGTTGGTGTGGGGCATGCGGATAAAAATCAAGTCGCGTTGATGGTTCAACGCTTGCTTCCCAGCTGCGGGGTAGTTTCGGCCGACGCTGCCGATGCTTTAGCCGTTGCCATCTGCCATGCTCATTATCGCGGGACTGCGGAGTTGATTGCACGGTCTGTGGCTGGTTAAGAAGACGGATTGTTCTAAAGTCACGAATTAAAGACTTCCAGAAATATACTTTAATATAGAATGAAAATTGATTATATTAACAAATTTCTGTATAAACGAAAAATAATCAAAAAATTTCATTTCAATGAACAAGGGACTACTTACTTATGAAAAAGAGACTACTAATTCTTATTTTAGGAATTTCCTTCACCCTTCAAGCTTTAGCCATGGAGAAAGAAAATTCGTTTCCAGAAAATGCAGAAGCGACTGGAATTCTTAGGAAGAGAGAGACAGATGATACGAAGAAAGACGAAGAAAACTTAGTAAAAGCTCCGAAACAAGTAAATAGTGGCTGGCCCTTAGATGACCTTTGTACACGGCACATCTTTAGACAGATGGGTAATTGGTATGCGAAACGTTTAATGACAGTATGTACCGAGTTCTTAAATGCGGCGCGGGCAGTTGTTTTTTCACGAACGACCAAATTGACATTAAAAAGAAACTCTTTCGCCTTTATGGTTTAACAATACTAGATGAGGAAGTCTTAGCTTACATAAATTCTTTTCCCCATCGCCGTTCTTTGACAATATCCGAGGAATGTTCTTCTTTACCAGCGCGCCATCAGACGAATGCTCTCTTATTAGGCCAATCTGAAGCGAGCCCCCTTCTGTTTGAACCCTATATTCAGATGTTCTTACCTCTCAGACACCTTGAGATTCATGATGCAACCGATTTTATGCTCCTCCAATTACAACAACGCTGTGTGAACCTAAGTTCCTTGATTCTCCATGGAGATGGGGTTGAGCGGTCTCATACCCTTACCTGTGATGCCTTTCAAAATTGGCAAGGACTGACGAGGCTTAAATTAATTGGGATCCGTGAAACGGGGAATCTCCTCAATAGCCCAAATTGCTTTCCAAGCTTGCGTACTTTAACCTTAGGAGACCCTCATGGACTCTGTCATTATGGGGTGGAAGATCACCTGCTCAATCGAGATGACCTGGGTGTCCTAACAAGTTGTCCGACCTTAGAAGTATTGAGATTCTATGCTAGTGGTTATTTTTTCAAACCCGAAACAATCCAAGGAAAGATCTCAGAATTCTGTCATCAAAATCCTCTGTGGGTGAATACGAGCTTCACATTTAGCTTTTTTTGCGCACCCCAAGAGTTTGTTGAGGAGGTATATGAGTGTCGTTTAAATCCAGCCCCCCTATACCTAACAGGAAATTCAAAAGATAGAGCGAAAGCTGATATTGGGGAAGATTTAGACTCTTATACGATCGAAAAGATTGAATATTGACGTCTCTTCTCTCCTTCACGAAATCTTAACAAGATCCCCTTATCCTTAAGAATATATGTCTTAAAGATAAGGAACTTGGTTGTGATTTTTGATGCCCATGATTTTGATGATCACGAGCAAGTTACATTTTGCTATGACAAGGCGTCAGGTCTCAAAGCCATCATTGCCATCCACAACACCAATCTGGGCCCAGCGTTGGGCGGGTGCCGGTTTTGGCCATATGCAACGGAGGAAGATGCCTTAAAAGACGTCCTTCGTCTGTCGCGCGGCATGACCTACAAGGCCGCCTTGGCCAATCTGGAATTGGGTGGTGGGAAGGCCGTCATTATAGGTGATTCTCATACAGAAAAAACCCCTGAAAAATTGCGGGCCTTTGGTCGGTTTGTGGAACGCCTCAACGGGCTTTACATCACGGCCGAAGATATGGGGACCTCCCTTCAAGACATGAGCACTATCTTTGAGACAACAACCCATGTTGTGGGGCGTGAAGCCAAAGAAGGGGGAAGCGGAGATCCATCGATTCTAACATCCTTTGGGGTTTTCACAGGAATTCAGTCTTGCGTTTAGTATAAGTTAGGGAAGGAAGACTTGACAGGCGTTCGTATCGCCATTCAAGGGCTCGGTCATGTGGGCATAGACCTCGTCAAGCGTCTTTCTGAGGCTGGCGCCACCTTAGTTTTGACCGACATTAATAAGACGCTCCTTCAAAAGATTGCCGCTCAATATGGCGCTGAAGCCGTTGGCATTAACGACATTTATTCAGCCGACGTTGATGTCTTTGCCCCTTGTGCCCTGGGGGGAATTTTGAATGACAGAACGATCCCGCTTCTGAAGTGCAAAATCGTGGCCGGCTCTGCCAACAATCAACTCGCCGAACCCCATCATGCCAAAGCCCTTGAAGATCGGAACATCTTATACGCTCCAGATTACCTCATCAATTCTGGCGGCCTCATTAATGTGTCTTATGAGGGTCCGAATTATAATCTTGCTAACGTCATGACCCATGTCGGAGGTATTTATCACACTCTTTTGGAAATTTTTGAAACCGCAAAGGCCCATCATATGACGACAAGTGATGCCAGTGATCACCTTGCTAAAGAACGATTTAGTAAAAGGAATCTTGTAAACAAAATAGTGACCCTTTACAAATAGAGAAGAGATATCGTTTCTACTCTTATGAGGTCACTTCCATGTCCCTATTTTTCTGGCAGGCATTTGTTACTCTATTTGTTGTGATTGACCCCTTTGCTGTCGTTCCGATGTTCGTTGGTTTGACACGCAACGACACTGTCGCCAGTAAACGCCACACAGCCCTTAAATCAACCGTCATCGCCACTATTCTGCTTCTCGCTTTTGCTTTTGCAGGGGACAAACTGCTCGATGCGTTAAGCATTTCTGAGCCCGCGTTTCGCATTGCGGGAGGCTTCTTATTGCTTCTAGCCGCCATTGAAATGGTAGTGGCTCGCGCGTCTGGTATCCGCTCAACCACGGGAGACGAGGCCGAAGAAGCCACGCACCGCGATGATATCTCCGTATTTCCTCTGGCAATTCCCCTCATTGCAGGTCCTGGGGCGTTAACCTCCATCGTTGTCCTGATGCGCCAAGCTGAGACCATGGGTATGGAAGCAAGCTTAGGCATTGTCTTGATATTGATGACCGTCTTGCTCATCACCTACCTTAGTCTCCTGATTGGTGACTGGCTGATGAAACTTCTGGGGGTGACAGGAACCAACGTCATGACCCGCGTCTTTGGTATTATTCTCGCCGCCTTGGCTGTTCAATACATGATCAACGGAATCACCATGGTTGTGAAGGGTGTGATGGGCTGAGGGGGGTAATTTTGTGATTTTTTCTAATTTTCGCATTTTACCACTTGAAAGTACGGCAATTTGCCGTATATTATAAGATGTAAGGTTAAAGAAATTAGGAGGCCATTATGAGTCACACACAAGAGTATCAACACTCTCATGAGAAAAGAAGCGGTCTTAAACGCGACCGTTTGGAGGCTCGCGTCCCAAAAGAACAAAAATCTCTTTTCCAAAAAGCTGCAGATTTACAAGGAAAGACATTAACGGAATTTTTAATTAATTCTGCTCAACAAGAAGCTTTAAGGACAATACGGGAGTATGAGATTATTACCCTCGGCAAAGAAGATCAACGTATCTTCATGGAAGCTTTACTAAACTATGAAGTTCCTAATGAAGCCTTGCGTTCCGCTGCAAAACAATACTTTGAGGCTAACTAATAGCGACCATGACAAATGATGTTCGTATAGAACGACTCGATAACAAACACAATCGCAAACTATTTGATTGCGGCGAAGATGCTCTTAACATTTACCTACGAAACCAAGCTGGCCAAGAAGTTAAGAAATTCATATCAAGTACATATGTTGCTGTCTCAAAGGAAGAAGACTCAACGGAAGTTATGGGTTTTTACACTTTATCAGCTGCTCAAATAGAGTTTACAGGTTTACCAATTGAAATTGCTCAATCACTCCCTCGGTATCCGTTCTTGCCTGCCTATAGAATTGGCCGCCTAGCTGTGAGCATAAAAAATCAAGAAATGGGTATAGGTAAGAAACTTTTAATCGATGCTCTTCTAAAATGTTACAGCAATGAAATCCGAGGCTTTTCTGTCATAGTGGATGCAACTAACGAGAAAGTAGTCTCCTTCTATACAAAATATGGCTTTATTCAATTTCCAAACCAACCTTTAAAACTTTTTATGCCTATGAAAGTTATAAGAAATTTGTTTGTTGAATAAAAAGCCTTCATAGAATATCGAGTAAGAGAGGGCATAAGGTGAGAGAACTTGTCCCTCACCCCTTTTACTACCTTAAGCCTCAGGAGCTTCCTCCGTTTGAGGAATCGACTTCATGGTCAGTTTTACTTTCCCACGATCGTCAAATCCAACGACTTTTACGCGTACCGTATCGCCCTCTTTAACGATGTCCGTTACCTTAGCGACTCGTTCTGGTGACAATTCACTGATGTGAACCAAGCCATCGCGGTTACCCATAAAGTTGACGAACGCCCCAAAGTCCATGATTTTGACAACCTTGCCAGTGTAAATTTCACCCACTTCAGGGTCACAAGCAATGCCTCGAATGGTGCTTAAAGCCGCTTCAATAGCCTTCGCATCGACTGCAGAGATGCTGACAGTGCCGTCATCTTCAATATCGATCTTAGCGCCTGTGGTCTCACAAATTTCCCGAATCATCTTGCCGCCTGGGCCGATGATGTCACGAATCTTGTCTTTAGGAATGGTGATCGTTACCATGCGCGGGGCATGGTCGCTTACCGATTCACGAGATGACTCAATTTCTTTGCTCATTTCTTCTAAGATATGCAAACGGCCTTCACGCGCTTGGCCAAGCGCAACACGCATAATTTCAGGCGTAATACTCGTGATTTTAATGTCCATTTGAAGCGCTGTCACACCATTGGTTGTTCCAGCAACTTTAAAGTCCATATCTCCTAAATGATCTTCATCACCCAGAATGTCTGAAAGAACAGCGAATTTCTTGCCCTCTTTAATAAGCCCCATGGCAATACCCGCAATGGGACGTGTTAAAGGAACGCCGGCATCCATCATGGACAAAGAGGTTCCACAAACCGTTGCCATTGAAGAAGATCCATTGGATTCTGTAATTTCAGAGACGGTTCGAATCGTATAGGGGAACTGCTCCTTGCTGGGAAGAAGGGGACGAATCGCACGCCATGCCAATTTTCCATGGCCAATTTCGCGACGACCTGGGGATGACATCCGGCCCACTTCACCTACGGAATATGGGGGGAAGTTATAGTGAAGGAGGAAGCGTTCGCGATATTCCCCTTCAAGGGCGTCAATAATTTGCTCATCCTGTCCAGTTCCAAGGGTAGTCACCACAAGGGCTTGAGTTTCTCCACGGGTAAACAAAGCACTGCCATGGGTACGCGGCAAAATACCGGTTTCACAAACAATGGGGCGAACCGTTGTTAAATCACGGCCATCAACACGCTTTGAATCTTCAAGAATGAGGTTGCGCAATATGTCAGCTTCCAAAGCCTTCAACGCATGACTTAATGCTGACTCATTCTCGATTTCACTTGCGAGCTTTTCCTTTGTGGCAGTCTTCACTTCGCCAATGGCGGTGTAACGATCTTGCTTTGTTGTGATGCTATAGGCCTTGCGCAAATCTTTCTCGGCAATCTTTTTAACTTGATCATAGATCGCCTTTTTATCATAAGCCGGCGCGGGAAGGTCCCAATCGTCTTTGCCTGCCGCATCTTTTAGCTTAGCAATAGCCTCAATAATCGGTTGGAAAGCCTTGTGGCCAAACTCAACAGCACCTAACATGATATCCTCAGATAACTCTTGAGCTTCTGATTCAACCATCAAAACACCGCTTTTGGTCCCGGCCAGGATTAAATCCAACTGGCTTTCAATTAATTCTGAGGGAGTTGGGTTCAATATATACTCGCCGTTCGCATAACCAACACGTGCCGCACCAACCGGGCCCAAGAAAGGAACACCAGAAATGGCAAGGGCAGCAGAAGCGCCGACTAAAGCCACAACATCCGGGTCATTTTCAAGGTCATGGCTCAAAACGGTGCAAATGACTTGCACTTCGTTACGAAAGCCTTCTGGGAATAAGGGGCGAATGGGGCGATCAACAAGACGAGAGGTCAGAACTTCTTTTTCGGAAGGTCGGCCTTCGCGCTTGAAAAAGCCACCTGGTATGCGGCCTACTGCAAACACTTTTTCTTGATAATGAACTGTCAGCGGAAAGAAATCCACATTTGGATTCGGCTCTCTTTGGGCCACAACCGTACATAAAACTGTTGTTTCACCGTAAGTGGCGAGTACAGCACCATCTGCCTGACGAGCAACCTTACCAGTTTCTAATATAAGTGTGCGGTTGCCCCACTTAACTTCTTGACGTGTAATTTTAAACATTTTTGACATTAACGTACCTTTTCATTTTGGGAAAATATAAATAATAAAAGAGCGAAGTCCCAAAACTTCGCCCTTTTCATTTCATAAACCTTGATATTTTGTGAGCTTGAGCAATATTTAAGCCTCATCATCATGCTGTATCTGATTCCATCCGATGCAATCAATTAGCGACGTATCTCTAGGCGTTTAATCAACGTTTGATAACGCTCTTCACTTTTACTTTTTAGATAATCCAGAAGTCGGCGACGTTGACCGACCATTAGGATCAAGCCACGACGAGAGTGAAAATCTTTTGGATGTGTTTCCATGTGACCAGACAGATTGCGGATGCGCTCTGTCAAAATGGCAACCTGAACTTCAGGAGATCCAGTATCTCCAGGCTTGGTTGCGAACTCCTTAATTAATTCCTGTTTACGTAACGCTTCGATCGACATCGGATTTTGTCCTCTTCTTTAAAACTTTTATACAACATTTCTTTATATCGCTCCAGGTCTAGTCAACCAAAAGCAACTTTTAACTGCCTTTTACGGCGGAAGTTAACTCTCTTTAACTCAATCAGTTAGAGGAAAGCTTCCATACAGATGTCTGGGAGAAGCTCAAACATTATGTACAATCATAACGAGCTTATACTAACCCTTCGACAACCTACCCTTTCGTCCCCTACTCTTCCGTTAAGTAGACAAAAGCAAAGCTATTTAAAAACACGAATCGGGTAATAATACCCTTCGCGCGCCTTCGCTATGGCGGCCACCTGGTCGCCTAACTTAAGAACAACCAAAGAAAATCCAACGCCATTCCCTATGACAGGAATCCGCTGCCCTTGGTTAATCTTCATCGCTTCTTCCTCCGTCACGGAAACTGCCGGGATGTCGTCCAGAACAGCCCCAAGGGGAAGAAATGCTTGATGTAATTCTGATTTATGCCCGAATTCTTTCAACATTTCCAGAGAAATCGCATCAATTTGATGAAATTTTCCAACAAGCATACGTCTTAAACGAGAAACATAGCCCACTGTGCCTAGCACTTCCGCCATATCGCGGGCAAGAGAGCGAACATATGTCCCAGGTCCACAAGTAACAATAAACGTCGCCTGGTCGGGGGAATCAATCGACTCCAGCACAAGGTTGTAAATCACAACAGGGCGTGTTTTCAAAGCGATAGCATCCTTCAAATTCGCTAAAATCAAGGGATCACCGGATCTTGCCAAATCATAAGCACGTTTTCCATCAATATTAAGAGCAGAAAATATCGGGGGCCGTTGATTAATTGTCCCCATAAACTGAGGCAAAATGTCACTTATAGACTCCGAGGAAGGTCGATGATCAGAAGTTGCAATGACAACCCCTTCTGCATCGTCAGTAATACGCGCCTCCCCCCATGTCACTTGAAAGGAGTATTCCTTTACGTCGGCCACAACATAAGGAAGCGTTTTTGTAGCCTCGCCCAACGCAATGGGCAAAACTCCTGTCGCAAGGGGATCTAGAGTTCCTGCATGACCCGCTTTTGAAGCCCCAGTGAGTCGACGTACCATGTTGCTCGCCTTTGTCGACGTCATCCCATAGGGCTTATCGAGGATAATCCAACCGTCTACTCTCTTTGCAAACGTCATCTGCTTCGGCCAAATCGAATGGTGTTATGCAAGGCAACAGAAAAAATTAATCCTTGTCCAATCAGAAGGGTGAGCATCGCGGTTCCGCCATAAGAAATAAAAGGTAAAGGGACGCCCACTACAGGCAACATGCCCATAACCATAGCCATGTTTATGAAAACATACAAGAAAACTGTTGTTGTCATCCCCAAAGCAACCAGCCGACCAAATGAAGTGCGGCTGGCCATCGCAATCCGAAATCCATAGGCCAGAAGCGCTGCATAAAGGCCCAGCAGAATAATGCCCCCTATCAAGCCGAATTCTTCGCTAAACATTGTGAAGATGAAATCCGTTTGCTTTTCAGGCAGGAAATTGAGGTGACTTTGAGTTCCCTTCAGATAACCCTTGCCCGTCAGACCTCCAGACCCAAGCGCAATCTTAGATTGAGTTACATGATACCCCGAATTGGCAGGATCGCTTTCGGGATTGATAAAGGTCAAGATCCGCATTTTCTGATAATCATAGAGTTGCATCCAAATCACCGGAGCTGCTGCCAGCATAGCGACTCCCGCCGTCAAAAATTTCCACCATTGGACACCCGCTGCAAAGAAAAGGGTACATCCACATAAAATCAAAATGATCGCCGTGCCAAGATCCGGTTGACGCATCACAAGAAGGGTCGGCACGAATATAAGAGCGAGGGGCACCAGGAGCGTGGATATTTGTCGAATTTCATCGAGAGTTCTTTTATGAAAAAAGCGGGCAAGTGCCAGGACCAGAGCTATTTTCATGACCTCAGACGGCTGAAGCTGAAAAACATAGAGATCAATCCACCGTTGCCCCCCTTTCCCCACAAACCCTATGACTTCAACACCAACAAGCAAGATCAAGGTTACAAAGTAGATTGGGTA
This sequence comes from Alphaproteobacteria bacterium, assembly GCA_019746225.1. Classification (NCBI taxonomy): domain Bacteria; kingdom Pseudomonadati; phylum Pseudomonadota; class Alphaproteobacteria; species Alphaproteobacteria bacterium. The sequence goes on from JAIESE010000036.1 coordinate 55,407, forward strand.
GGCATAGGCCATCCATGTTCGGCTATCGGTCACACTCACAACAAACATCAGCGTAAAACCCATGGAAAAGCGGTATACTTGCTTCCAGGCCCAAGGTGTCATACTGCCATTGGCTGCGGAGTAAAGCATGAAAAACCCGACACTGGCAATGAGAATCAACAGCCCAATCACCCACGGGTTAATTTGGCGCAAGAGGGATACTTTAAGGGCAATAGATGTCATAGAGTTACGGGTGCTTTATTTCTATTTGTTGTTTAGCATAGGGCGTTTAAATTAAAATCATTACTTCTTCAGTTTTCGAAGCGCTTTTTGTTCCTTAAACCATGCATTTGAGGGCCTTGTAAACAAAAGAACACAGGCACCCAAGGACAAGAATATTGCGAAGATAGATAGAACAATCACCATTTTAGGTCCTTCCATCATTTCCATGAAGTTCAAGAGCCATGAAGGCACTCCAATGATCATGGTGATTAAATAAAGGATACGCGCCCAATTGCGACTCGAAGAAATTTTAAGAATTATCCAAAGTAGAATGGTTAAGGAAAGGCTCATTGTTAGAATAAGAAACATCTCCAGAGTCATCGGAAAATTGGGGGGTGGAAAGTCTGGAGATTTAGTACGCGCCATAAGAATGACATGCCCCCAATTCAACACCATACCAAGAATGCTGACCGCGAAGTACGCCCAAAGAAGCTTTATAGCAAGAACAATTTCTTTAGGCTTTTCGGCAGTATGCGGTTGATTTGTCATGGATATTTTCCCCATAAATAGTAAATCTTAATATTACTTTACATCAGAATTCTTGATTTTGACAAGCACGAGCTCGTCTCGGGCTTCACCCCTCTTGAATTTTTCATAGCAAGTCTACACATACTTAAAGTCCTCCGTACTCAAAATAATAAATTAATACTTTGTTAATAATCTCTAAATCAAAAAATCGATAAACTTTAACAAAATTAATAATTTTTTAAACAATTAAGCGTATTAATTAAAGTATAGCACGGAAATTCTCCGATATTGGAGAGAACAAGGAGGCTCAAAAATGGTTGAAAGTTTACAACATAAACTGGATCGGGTAAGACCACCACGGGTTCAAATTACCTATGACGTTGAAATTGGTAACGCCATCGAGATGAAGGAATTGCCTTTTGTTATGGGAATTTTGGCTGACCTGTCGGGTATGCCAGCTGAAGCCTTACCGAAAGTTAAAGACCGCAAATTCGCAGAGATTGACCGCGATAATATCAACGAAATTATGGCCTCAATTAATCCAAGGCTAGCGTTGCGCATCAACAATACTCTTGCCAATGACGATACACAAATGAGCGTTGAGTTGTTCTTCAAAAATATTGAAGACTTCGAACCCCTCAATGTGGCCAAGCAAGTCCCTGCCCTTGAGAGACTTTATGAAGCGCGAACACGCCTAAAAGACTTACTGACCAAGCTGGATGGTAACGACACTTTGGGTGAAATGTTACAGGAAATTATTACCAATACGGAAAAGCGCGATGCTTTGAAAACAGAGTTGGGTATCACCGATACGCCACCTCCCGCTGCATCTTAATTTAAGGAGATACGATCATGGCTGACGATAAAACAGACGCACCAGCAGCAGCAGAAGAAACCGCCCTCGATGTATTAATGTCGAAAGGTAAATTGGCTCGCGATGATTCGCAAAAACCATTTGCACGTGATTTGGTAACAGAATTTGTCAACCAAGTTCTCGAGCAAGGAACCGTTGTGAGCAACGATACGGTTGCCTTCATCAATCAACGCATTCTTGAAATTGATGATTTGATTGGGAATCAATTAAACGAAATCATGCATGACCCCGCTTTCCAGAAACTGGAAGGGTCTTGGAGAGGCTTAAACTACCTGGTGATGAATACCGAAACAGCTGTGCATTTGAAACTTCGCTTAATGAACATTACCAAGAAAGAACTTCTGGACGATTTGGAAAAGGCCGTTGAATTTGACCAAAGCCAAATGTTTAAGAAAATCTATGAAGAAGAATATGGCACGTTTGGTGGCCATCCCTACTCTTGTTTGGTTGGTGACTTTGAATTCACCCGCCATCCTCAAGATATGGAACTTCTTCAAAAGATGTCTCAAGTGGCAGCCGCCGCGCATGCACCATTCTTGACAGCGGCCGATCCAAAACTTTTTGATTTGGACAAATTTGAACACTTGGGCGTTCCAAGAGATCTTTCTAAGATTTTTGAAAGTCTTGAAATGATTAAGTGGAACTCTTTCCGCGAAACAGAAGACTCCCGTTATGTGGCCATGTTGTTGCCGCGGGTTTTGATGCGTCTTCCTTATGGAGCAAACACCCTTCCCGCAGAAGGATTGAACTTTGAAGAAGATGTGGCTGGTGCCGATACATCAAAATTCTGCTGGACAAATCCGGCTTACATTTTGGGTCAACGTATAACGAACGCTTTCTCACTTTATAAGTGGACAGCAGCGATACGTGGTGTTGAAGGCGGTGGCATCGTGGAAGGCCTTCCAGCCTTTACGTTCAAAACAACCGACGGCGATATCGCCTTGAAGTGCCCAACAGAAACAGCCATTACCGATCGTCGTGAAAAAGAGTTGAGTGATCTTGGCTTCATCTCTCTGTGCCATTGCAAAGGAACAGACTATGCGGCGTTCTTTGGCGGACAAACAACACAAAAGCCAAAGATCTACAACTTAGATGATGCCAATGCCAATGCGAACCTTTCCGCCCGTCTGCCGTATATTTTGGCAGCCTCTCGTTTTGCGCACTACATCAAAGTAATTATGCGCGACAAGATCGGTAGCTTCTTAACACGGGACAACGTTGAAAAGTATCTCAACACCTGGATTGCAAGTTATGTGGTTATCAATGATAACGCCTCTCAACCAGTTAAGGCGAAATTCCCCTTAAGAGAAGCACGGATCGATGTCTACGAAATTCCAGGAAAACCAGGATCTTATCGGTCTGTCATTTACTTGAGACCGCATTTCCAAATGGAAGAACTATCGGCCTCGATCAGAATGGTCGCAACCTTACCACCACCGGCGGCTCAATAAAGCACGCGGTAATTTGAAAGGAGTTAGAGATGGCAGTTAACAAAGAACAAAGCATACAGGCCGTAAGTCAAAGATATAAGGACGAAGCAGGCAACCCGCCCTTAGGCACTGTTACATCGAGCTTCTTTATCTCAATGGATGATATTTTTGCCACCTCAAACGTTGGCTCAGGGTCAAGCGCGAACGCTGCCGGATTAGCAAATGCTGTCCATCTACTCTATTATACGAGCGTTGAAGAACGCCCGTCGATTGGGACGATGACCAGTGACTTTCAAGCCAGTGCGACCCTTATTCATTCCTTGGTTGAATTGCATATTCTAACTGACTCCGCCATGCCGACTTTGCGTCAGAACATGCGTTCAAACAAACCAGTTGCCGAAATGAAAATTACGCGCGTCGGCCATCTTGGTGAGGGAGCCGACAACACAGAAATGTATTCCAGCACGTTTACGAATAACTTCATTGAATCCATCGAAGAAATTCCAGACAAACTCATTGTTAAAGTTCGTGTCAATACACGCTCTGACACAGCTGCAACAACAGACTTTACCGGTACTCAAGCAACCACTTCAGGAAGTGCAGCTTCTGGTTGGGATTATACACAAAACGCCCCTATGGCTTAAGGTGGATAGTCTTTCCCTGTCTTGTTAAATAAAGACCCAATTCGACCCCTCATTTGCGTAAGTAAATCAGGGGTCTTTTTTTAACCTGTCTCCTTTAATAAATCCCCCAACACTTTCGACGGGTAAGCTTTGCTACTCCTATTTAGCTAATTTTAATAAAATTAGCTATACACCAGTTGCCAAACACCAGGTATGCACGTTAAGCTATTATTAATGAATTGTTAACCATTTGTTAAGGATGACCTCCTTTGGGTCACCAAGGTGACTGTTTCCCTTAGGAAATACGCTGATTTAAGGTAGAGGAATTTTTTAGATGTCCGACGCAAAAGCGCTTCAAACTTCCCCAACAGAAAACCAATTTTCGCCATCTGGAAACCCTCCTATCGGGACAGTCACATCAAGCTTTTTTGTTTCAATCGACAAAGTCTTCGCCCACACCTCTGTTGAGGTTGAAACAGTTAAAGAATCTGTTCAGCTGCTCTGGTTTACGAGCATTGAAGAACGTCCTTCCATTGGCAATATGACCAGTGATTTTCAGGCCAGTGCGACTCTTATTCATTCTTTGCTTGAGATGCATGTTTTGACAGATTCAGCTATGCCCATATTAAGAGAGAACATGAGGAACAATACCCCCATTAAAAAAATTATTATTTCCCGTGTAGGCCACTTGGGAAAAGATAAACACAATAAATTATTATATTCCTCCACGTTTGAAAATTGCTTTCTTGAAGCTGTTGAAGAATTTCCGGATAAGCTCATCATTAAAGCCCGTATCACCAAGCGCACAGACAAAGCAGCTGCAACTGATTATACAAATACGCAAAAAGGAAACACTGTTTCTGGTTGGGATTATGCGAAGAACCAGGCTGTATAATAGGTCTACTGCAAATTAAAGTACTGTCTTCGTCATTACTGAAAAAGCATCAAGGAGTATACTATGGCCGGAGCTTTAAAGGATGCCACAGCCGAAACAAAAATGATAATCGGAGCTCCTGCTCCGTTATTCGATCGCTTAATCGATGAAGATCCAGAAACATCGACCGAATATCCTGTAAAGAAGAATCTAAACCGCTTTGAGCTGATTCAATCCATTGAGCATGAAGTTTCACGTATCCTCAATACCCGGGCCACTGTTAAACGTGCTGAATATGAAGATTTTTCAGAAGACCCCTTAAACTTCGGACTCCCAGAAATGTTTGGCCTTGGGGATTTTTCCCAATATGATGCCACAAATGAACAAGAATGGCCCCGCATCGCTGAACTTTGTGAACAAGCCATCAAGCGCTATGAGCCTCGGATAAAGAATGTCACCGCAAACGTAACCGCATTTGACAAAAAACAACAATCCTTGAGCATTACCATCCACGCCGACTTTGCCATGAAAGAATTTCAAGGAGAGCTCACCTTCCCCACTGCTTTCGCCATGGGGGGAAGATAGGCGTTGAGAGGGAGGTGCTTTTTCCCTCTACAAGGAATTGTTCTTAATAAACGCTACAAAATCTTTGACGTCATTGAACTGTTTATAAACGCTTGCAAACCGTACATAAGCAACAGAATCTAGATTGAGAAGCGCATCCATAGCCATCTCGCCAATATCCGTTGTTGGAATTTCCGTTTCTCCGGACGTTTCCAATTGTCGTACAATACTGGAAACGACACGTTCGAGCCGCTCTGGATCAATCTCCCGTTTGTGCAAAGCTGTTTCAATAGATTGCGCCAGCTTGTCCCTGTCAAATGGAACCCGAAGACCGCTTTTCTTCAAAACCATTAAATCGCGCAACTGAACCCGTTCAAACGTCGTAAAGCGTGAACCACATTCCATACAAAACCGCCGCCTTCGGATGGTGGCGTTGTCTTCTGTGGTTCGAGAGTCTTTAACCCCTGTATCCGGGTGGTTGCAAAAGGGACATCGCACGCTTCTAGGCTCCCTTCTGTTCAGAATAAATAGGGAAGCGATGACATAAAGAAATTGCTTCTTCTCGAACTTGTGCAATGGTCGCAAGCGAGGGATCATGAATCACTTTTGAAATCATATCCGCCACTTGGACAAACTCTGGCTTCCCAAAGCCGCGCGAAGTACAAGCAGGACTTCCCAGACGAATGCCTGATGTGATCGTGGGAGAAACAGTATCAAAAGGAATGCTGTTTTTATTGCACGTAATGTTGGCTTGTCCAAGAGCCACTTCGGTGTCTTTTCCCGTCACGCCTTTCGCCCGCAAATCCACGAGAATAAGGTGAGAATCTGTTCCGCCCGATACCAAAGAAAAACCATCCTCAACCAATCGTTGGCCCATCGCTTTGGCATTGGCAATGACATTAGCTGCATAGGTTTTAAACTCAGGCTTCAACGCTTCCCCAAATGCCACCGCTTTTGCCGCAATGACATGCATGAGCGGGCCGCCTTGCAAACCTGGGAATACAGCAGAATTTATTTTCTTCGCCAATGCCTCATCGTTCGTTAAAATAATGCCGCCACGGGGCCCCCGTAAGGTTTTGTGGGTTGTGGACGTAACCACATGAGCATGAGGGAAAGGGCTTGGGAACACGCCACCTGCAACAAGACCTGCGAAATGAGCCATATCCACAAAAAGATAGGCGCCCACCTCATCGGCAATTTGGCGAAATCGAGCAAAATCGATGGTTCGTGGATAAGCCGACCCCCCCGCAATAATCAATTTCGGCTGAGTTTCCTTGGCAATTCTGGCAACATCATCATAGTCAATGAGGTGCGTTTCTGGATGAACATCATAGGAGACAGCTTTGAACCATTTGCCCGACAAATTGACCGATGATCCGTGCGTCAAATGTCCTCCAGCTGCCAAAGACATCCCTAAAACCGTGTCACCCGGCTTTACGAGGGCCAGAAAAATCGCTTGATTGGCTTGGCTCCCGGAATGGGGTTGGACATTGGCAAATGCACATCCAAAGAGCGATTTTACACGATCAATGGCCAAATCCTCCGCAATATCAACGAATTCACACCCCCCATAATACCGGCGACCCGAATAGCCTTCCGCATACTTGTTGGTCATCACAGACCCTTGCGCTTCCAAAACAGCTCGAGAAACAATATTTTCGGACGCAATCAATTCAATTTGATCTTGTTGTCGATGCAACTCGAGGCTCATAGCTTCTGCAATTTGAGGGTCAGTTTTCAAGAGAGCTTCATGAGAAATAGCCACAGTGTGTATAATCCTTAACTTAAAGGGACAATTTTTTCCACCATAGCCAAATTCTGTCCCTTTGGCAAAGGGGTTGCTTGCTAGAATTTACACATGCTCTTGACAATTTTCTCGAAGATTCCCATATTTATTTCTAGTATCCCTCAAATTTTACAGGTTATACGTATTATGAAAATTTCCCCTCGATAGGCCCGATTCAGGGCGAAGACGCACAAAACCCTTGCGGATCCGGTGTGCAGAATTGTCCTAAATTTCAAACAATTATCGAGAGGTATCTTATGATGCATCATCCCATTTCAATTAATTCCCTTGGACTCCATTTCCCCCAAAAAGTCTGTTTTGAGGACTTTTCGACCCGCATTCACCCCGGCATGCGCATTGCCCTTGTGGGGCGCAATGGCTCAGGGAAATCGACTCTTATAAATATCCTTCGAGGCCATGCCCAACCATCAGAAGGGGAAGTCTTTATACCTGACGATGTTAGGATTGCCTATGTTCCTCAAGTGATTGAGGATTTTTCGCAAATGAGTGGCGGTCAGCGTCTGAATGAGGCGCTCACAAAAGCCCTCATCACAAATCCAAATGTCCTTTTGCTGGATGAGCCCACCAATCATTTGGACTTGAAGAATCGCCGCTCTCTAATGCGCCTGCTTCAAAAATTTCCAGGGACCCTCATTGTGGTCTCCCATGATATTGAGCTGTTGCGCACCTGCATCAATACGCTGTGGCATATAGATCAGGGGAAAGTCACTGTTTTTTCAGGACATTATGACGATTATATACGGGAAACAACCCAAAGGAGAACTTCTCTCGAGAAGGAATTGTCGGCCTTAGATCTCCAGAAAAAGGAAACACATTCCGCTCTCATGCAAGAGCAAACACGAGCAAAGAATAGCCGCCTCAAAGGAGAGAAACACATTGATCAGCGAAAATGGCCAACGGTTGTATCCGGCGCAAAAGCCCGTCGTGCTGAAGAAACGTCGGGTCGTAAAAAACACGATATTCACACCAAAAAACATGATCTATCCGAAAGGTTAGCTGAGTTACGATTGCCCGAAATCATTGTCCCGACGTTTTCTCTGAAAAGTTCTGAGGTATTTTCCTCTAGAGTGATTCTTTCCATTGCAGAGGGAGGTTGCAGGTATAACACCCCTGTTCTTGAGAGCATCTTTTTATCCTTAAGCGCATCTGGGCGTCTTGCCATAAAAGGCGATAATGGGTCCGGAAAATCGACGCTCGTTAAAGGCATTCTTAATGACCCCACTGTTATCAAATCAGGGGAATGGATCACCCCAAAGCGTGAAGATATTGGATACTTGGATCAGCATTATTCGACCCTCACTCTCGACAAAAGTGTGCGCCAGACAATTCAAGATCTTGTCCCAACTTGGACCCTTGCGGATGTAAGGCGTCTTCTGAATGACTTTTTGTTTCGCAAAAATGAAGAAGCTTCGGCCATGGTATCAACCCTATCAGGCGGTGAAAAGGCACGCCTTTCGCTTGCCCAAATTGCCGCAAAGACGCCAAAATTGTTGATCCTGGATGAGATTACCAATAACCTCGATCTCGAAACACGAAACCACGTGGTGCAAGTGTTAAAACAGTATCCCGGTGCCATGATCGTCATCTCTCATGACGAGGATTTTTTGAAAGAAATCGGGATAGAGGATTTTTATGAGTTGAGAAATGGGGGGGTGGTCAAATGATACTCTTTTTAAATGGATGCTCATCCTCAGGAAAAACAACTATTGCCAAGGCCATTCAACACTTGGCAAATGAGCCTTGGTTGCTTTTGGGTATCGATTTGTTTATTGACATGATGCCGGCACAATATGTTGGGTTTGGTGAAAAAGCCCATGAAGGCTATCACTTTATTCCCGACCAAGATGACGAAGGGCCCTTCATGCGCATCAAAAGTGGGCCGTTTGGAAGTGCTGTTACCCAATCCTGCCCAAATGTTGTGAAAACATTAGCAGATGACGGGCATCACCTCATTGTGGATGAGGTATTATTCACCGATGCAGAATTGGAAATTTATGTCCGAGCCCTCGTGGGACATACGGTCTATTTTATTGGTGTGATGTGTGATTTGAAATCCTTACAAGAAAGAGAACTTCTTCGAGGCGATCGGGCAATCGGATTAGGACACGATCAAATCGCCCGCGTTCATAATCGCTCACGCCCTTATGATTTTACCGTTGACACCACCAGAAAATCCGCATTTGAGTGTGCCCAAGAAATCTTGTCGTTTATGAAGAATGAGCCAAATCCGCGATCCTTTGGTTGAGATGGAAAGGTATAACTGATTGTATGGAAATCGTCCCGATCGGGACTAATCTGCGTAGAGTACCTTACAAATTTGATAAATCGACCCGTACGGGATTATTTTCTTTGTTTTGGACTAAAATATGATATAATCATCCCGAAAGGGTTGATAAAAATGAAAAAAATTGAAGATATTAAAGGTCTCGGGATTTGGGTCCGTCAAGCGCGAAAAGAGCAAGGTCTAACACAAGAACAACTTGCAGCTACTTCCAGTGTAGGCATCCGTTTTATAAGGGAACTTGAGCAAGGAAAAGAAACCTGTCATATCGGGAAGGTCATGCAAGTCTTGCAAATGCTTGGGATTGAGATCTTTGCAAGGAAAAGAGGAGAGGTAAACTAATGACCCGTATTTTAGACGTCTATTTACACGAGCAACTGGTTGGAAAATTGATACAGGACAATTCAGGACGTTTGCAATTTCAGTATGAAGAAAATTACGTCTCCGATAAGAATTCAATGCCCATTTCTTTATCTATGCCCGTGCGATCAGAGCAATACGAAGAAATAAAAGTTCGTGCTTTTTTCTCCGGTCTTCTGCCCGATGATATCGCCCGTCACCGATTGGCCCGCTACTTAGGTGTTTCAGAGAAGAATCCATTCTCACTACTCGAAGCAATTGGAGGAGAGTGCGCAGGGGCTCTTGCTTTATATCCTGAAGGGGAACTGCCTCCCCCTCCTAAAAATGGAGATATTGAAAAACTTGACAACAAACAATTGAAGGAAATCCTAAATCTCCTAAAACGACGCCCCTTAATGGCAGGAGAAGACAATGTCAGGCTCTCTCTTGCAGGTGCTCAAGATAAGCTTGCCATCAGTTTAGTAGATGATTGTATTGCTTTGGTGAGGGGAACGACCCCTACAACTCATATCCTAAAACCTTTGATAGAAGAGGTAAAAGACAGCGTATACAATGAATTATTCTGCTTATCACTTGCCGCGCTACTAGAAATAGAAACACCACGCGCAGAAATCCGCTGGCTAGACGATACTCCCTACTTTCTTGTAGAACGTTATGATCGTCAAATTGATTCGAACAACAAGATTGTACGGATACACCAAGAGGATTTCTGTCAAGTTTTGGGAGTTCTGCCAGAACTCAAATATGAACGTGAAGGAGGTCCAAGCGTTACGCAAAGTTTAGAACTGCTGCAGAATCACTCTTTGCAACCTGCTGCTGATCGACTCGCGTTTATCCAAAGGTTGATTTTCAACTACCTCATTGGAAACTCAGATGCTCACGGTAAAAATAATTCTATTCTCTTTACAAATCGACTACCAAGATTAGCACCAGCTTATGATTTGTTATCAACTATTATATATCCAAATCTCTCAAACAAGATGGCAATGAAAATAGGAGGCAAATATGACCCTGAGGTTGTCCTTCTTCGCCATTGGCAACGAATTGTTCCTGATACAACCGTCGCAAAGAGAGCATTGAACAAAGACTTAATGAAGATTTCAAAAGACTGTCTAGAACAAGCACACACTCTCAAAGCAGCACTAAAAGAACAAGGGACTTACTCAATAATATTTGATGATATCTGTCAGGTAATTAAAAAGAGATCTGATCACATCCTGAGGCAACTTTAACCCCTCACCCGCCCGCAAGGGCTTTTTTAATCATCAACAAATCAAGCCAGGATTGGGCTTTTTGGCCCGGGGAGCGTAAGAGGAAAGAGGGATGATAGGTCGCAATCGCCTTGATGGGGTCTTTGAGTTCAGGCGACGTATAAGATTGCCAAGTCCCACGCAAGCGCATAATGCCATCATTGGTATTAAACAGCGTCTTCATAGCAACCCCACCCACCAAAACCAATAGGGTTGGAGAAACGAGTGCGATGTGCTTTTCCACAAACGGTTTGCATACCGTAATCTCTTGAGGGGTCGGTTGGCGATTTCCAGGCGGACGCCAGGGGACAATGTTTGTGATGTATACGGATGTGCGATCAAGCCCAATTGTGGCGAGCATGCGATCCAAAAGTTGGCCGCTCACGCCCACAAAGGGAACGCCTTGACGATCCTCATCGGCGCCAGGCGCTTCGCCCACCAACATCACCTTTGCACTTGGGTTGCCATCGGCAAAGACCAAATTTGTGGCGGTCTTTTTCAAAGGACATCCTTCAAAGGCCTCAAGAACACGGCGTAAATCCGCCAGCGTCTTGCAGTCTGACAAGTTGGGAGGCGGCATCATCGAGGGCACAGAAGGAGAAGGCGTTGGGGATTTCAATTGAACGGGTGCAGCACCCTTTGAAGGAATCGACTTTAACGGCTCATAATGATTACGAGGGGTATCACCAACGGCCACGTCAATGCCCAATTCTTGATACCATCGCAACGTTTCAATAAGTTTCTGATTTATCATCATACTTACTTTGTCTAAAGTATAATTAGGTGAATGACAACTGTGTTTTAAGAAGGCGGCATAAATATGGACGAGATGACTTACGATGTTGTGATTGTGGGAGCCGGCCCCGCCGGACTGTCCGCTGCCATTCGACTAAAACAACTCAATCCTCAAGTCACTGTTTGTATCTTGGAAAAGGGATCAGAAGTCGGTGCCCACATTATTTCTGGGTGTGTGTTTGAGCCTCGCGCGTTGAATGAGCTCATCCCCGATTGGAATCAAAAAGGTGCCCCTTTGACGATACCGGTGTCACAAGATCAGTTCTGGTTTTTGACTAAGAAGCGCGCATTGAAGCTCCCCATCCCGCCCCAAATGCACAACCAGGGCAACTATATCATTTCCTTAAGTCAATTCTGTCGGTGGTTGGGAAAAAAAGCCGAAGCTCTCGGCGTGGAAATATACCCTGGATTTGCAGCTGTTGACGTATTGTTCGATGAGAAAGGGGCTGTGCGCGGCGTGAAGACCGGCGATATGGGCGTTGGACGAGATGGCAATCCAACAGAACTTTTCCAACCCGGTATTCCAATATATGGAAGGCAAGTATTGGTGGCCGAAGGGGCGCGGGGAAGTCTGGGTGAGAAGCTCATTCATCATTACAAGTTGCGGGAAAATTCTGACCCCCAAACCTATGGGTTGGGCATCAAAGAAATATGGCAAGTAACTCCTGAAAAACACAAAGCTGGTACGGTTCTCCACAGTGTGGGATGGCCACTAAACTTAAAGACCTATGGGGGCAGTTTCCTCTATCATTTGAATGACCATCAAGTGGCCGTCGGATATGTTGTGGCCCTGGATTATCAAAACCCTTACCTATCCCCTTTCGAAGAATTTCAGAAATTCAAAACCCACCCGTCGATTCGTCCCCTCTTCGAAGGTGGAAAGCGCCTCAGTTATGGGGCACGCGCTATTAATGAAGGCGGTTGGCAATCTTTGCCGAAATTGACATTCCCTGGTGGCGCGCTGATAGGCTGCAGCGCAGGGTTTCTCAATGTGCCCAAAATAAAAGGGTCCCATACGGCCATGAAGTCGGGCATGCTCGCGGCCGAAGGTGTAATGGAGACCTTGCAAGGGCGACGTAATGATTATGAAAATCGATTGCGCAAAAGCTGGGTTGCCATTGAGCTTCAACAGGTGCGCAATATTCGTCCCGGATTTCGATGGGGTATGCTGTTGGGCTTAATCCATGCAGCTTTAGACACGTATATATTTCGAGGAAAGGCCCCTTGGACCCTTCACAATCATGCGGATCACCTGCAACTGAAAAAGGCTTCTGCCAGCAAGCGCATCCCTTATCCAAAACCCGACGGCGTGGTTACGTTTGACCGCTTAAGTTCGGTTTATTTATGCACGATCCATCACCCCGAAAATCAACCGAATCACTTGCATTTAGCGATTCCGGATTTAGCCATTTCTCATAACTTCGCCTTATATGACAGCCCCGAGCAACGCTATTGCCCCGCCAATGTTTATGAAATCGTGAAAACGGAAGGAAAGCCATCGCTCCAAATCAACAGCGCCAATTGCATTCACTGCAAAACCTGTGATATCAAGGATCCACTGCAGAATATTCACTGGGTCCCCCCAGAAGGCGGGAGTGGCCCAACTTACAGTGATATGTAATTTTACGCGCTGAAATGAAAAAAATGACTATTACTCGCCTAGCTCCGGCCAAAATCAACCTCATGCTCCATGTCGTCGAGCGCTTAAACGACGGCTATCACCACCTGCAATCCTTGATTGCATTTGCGAACACAGGCGATCAAATTTCCATTGAAAAGGCGGATCAATCCAGCCTCACGGTAGATGGCCCTTTTGCCGATCAAATCACGTTCGGGCCCCATAACAGCATCATCCAAGCCGCTCAATTTATGGGGAAAAAGTATCCTGATATTGGGCAAATCCACATACATTTGACGAAGAATCTACCCATAGCTTCAGGCATCGGTGGCGGTTCCAGTGATGCGGCAGCCACCATTGCCGCCCTTCTCGATTACCACAAAGTTATCCTTTCAACAACGCAAGAAGACACTCTTATTTTGGAATCCTCTACATTGGGGGCCGATTTGCCGGTGTGTTTGGCCCGTCAATTTGCGCGGGGACCTTTCTTTTGGATTGACGGATCTGAGCGTGAAGTGTTGCCGATCCCGATTCATCAAAAATTATCCGGGGTAATACTTCTCGTGAATCCAGGTGTGGCGTTGCCAACACACGATGTTTTTGAGAAGATTCGCCCCCCCTATACCTCACCCCAAGATTTTGAGATTGTCTTGGACCATGCCTTTCAAGGGAATCTCCTGAAATACTTGAAATCTCAAGCCAACGATCTGACACCAGCCGCGATTGCTCGAGAACCCATCGTTGAGAACGTACTCGAAACGCTCCAGGCAACCCCAGACTGTCATCTCGCCCGGATGTCTGGTAGTGGGGCCACCTGCTTTGGAATATTTGGGGATGAGGACTCTGCACAACAAGCAAAGGCGCTTTTTGAAGCAAAATATCCAGAAGGTTGGAGCATAATCTGCCAATTATTTCCAGAGGCACCTACGCCTGTGAAGACTATATTTACCTGATATATTCCTGCTCAACCCTCAAAACTATCAGTTAAAGAAATGACCAGATGGCCTATAAGCCGGGTTTTGTCCGCAAAGCTTCAGATTTGCATCCTACTTTACTGTATGACTATTCATCTGGGACGACAGTTACCTGTCGCCTCTAGCGATCAACCCGGATGACCTGCACAAACACAGTTGAGGGGTTGCCCCCTCGCTCATCCCTATTAGATCTTGCTCCGAGTGGGGTTTGCCCTGCCACCTCTGTTACCAGAGGTGCGGTGCGCTCTTACCGCCCCATTTCACCCTTACCGTTGAGTTGCCTCAACGGCGGTATATTTTCTGTGGCACTTTCCCTAAAGTCAGCCTTTGTCAACTGACCCCGGCGGACGTTATCCGCCACCCTTATTTGTGTGGAGCCCGGACTTTCCTCCAACCTCGAGGTTGCCCTCAAAATCAGCAGTCATCCAGCCATCTGGTACTGTATCATATAGGTTTCCTTTGACCTTTTGTCAATGAAGCACTATGGTTGGGACACGTTTGTCTCATGAAATACAATAAAAATAGTGTGAGAGTTTTTATACCCCTTTGTCGTGATGGTCACCTAAGCGAGGAAGGTTAGATTAATAAGGAAAGATAAACAATGCAAAGCAATCCCATTTTGGTACAAATGGTTCGAGGCGATATGGTGGAAAGTTATTTCCGCGGCGCCTATGTTGTGGTAGATGCCAGCGGTCAACTTATTGATGCCGTTGGAGATGTGAAACGAGAAATATATCCACGCTCCGCCTTAAAAGCTATTCAAACGCTGGGGATGCTTACCTCTGGAGCTGCGGATTCCTTCAATGTCTCAATGCCTGAAATTGCGATGGCTTGCGCGTCCCACAATGGGGAGGATCGTCATGTTAACGTTGTAACCCAGTGGTTGGACCGTTTAGGCCTCACGTGTGATGTATTAGAGTGCGGCATTCATGCGTCTATGAGCAAGGAAACAGCCCTTGCGTTTGCTCTTGAAGGACGTGTCCTAACGCTGGCTCACAATGCTTGTTCCGGTAAACACACCGGGTTTGTCACTCTTGCTCTTCATTTAAAAGCTCCCGTAGAAGGATATTCACGCTTTGACCATCCGGTTCAAAAATACATCAACGGCGTGATTGAGGAGATGATTGAAATTGATGTGAAAACCGCCCCGATGGGAACCGATGGATGTCAGATTCCCGTGATCGGCATGCCCTTGAAGAATCTCGCCAAAGGCATGGCCAAGATCGCAAATCCGAAGATCTTGAAATCACCTTTTTCTGAAAGTGCCCAAAAAGTGGTGGCTGCCATCCAAGCACATCCGGATCTTATTGCGGGAACGGGTCGTTTTTGCAGTGCCATTACTCAAGAATCTGGGGGTGAAATTCTTGCCAAAATGGGCGCTGATGGAGTCTTTTCCGTCATTGTGCCTCATAAAGGATGGGGTATTGCTCTTAAAATTGATGATGGTCATTTGCAGGCCGCTGAAGTCGCGATCATGGGAATATTGAAAAAACATAATCTGTTGAAGAACAATCCCCACTGGGCGCAGTGGGCCAATCCCTCCATCAAGACCTGGAACAAGGAAGTCGTGGGAGAGATAGCGTTTGTGGGGTGAAGGTGTGGGAAGTTAATTTAGATTAAGATCTTTTTTGTAGCCTAATTTTAGGGAAAACCATGCTTTTCACTTACAGTCTCCTCCTCCTTATCTCGCTTCCCATCATCTACCAAGATGTTCGTCATCAAACGGTCCCCCTTTGGGGTTTGATCGTCTTTGCGATCGTATCTCTTGGTCATCAAATTGTTGCACCGAATCCGGAAGGTCGTTATGCCGCCGGGGTACTCTCTTTTATTTTTATCGTGACCCACGGCATTTTCTATCTGCTCAAGAGAAAACCCGCGATGGGTTGGGGGGATCTTATTTTAGTTCCATTTTGTGGGTTATGGCTTAACCAACAAAAGCTTCCCCTATATCTCATTTTAACAGGCATCTTTGCCCTACTCACTGGCCTCATTTGGCGTCATCGTTGGGGCCTCAAAACCTATCCGTTGACGCCCGCTCTTCTTTTAGGATTGGGGATTGTTTCCATAATTCATTGTTTTATCACGATGAATGAGGTATGAGTTAAGCAATATGATCCTCAAGGCATTTTTAAAATATGAATGATAAAACAACATCTTCGTCGGAGTTTCCCTGGGGCATCCTCTTAAAGATCTTTGTATCTGGGGGGCTCATCTTTTGGCTGATGAAAAAGATTGATCTCTCAAAAGTTTGGGAGGTAATTCAAAACCTGCATCCAGGAATCTTGGGTGCTGTCCTCGTACTCATTTGGGCAACGCACGTTGCGATTGCGAAACGCTGGCAATTGATTGTACGTTTGGGAAACGTTGAGGCGCCCTTAATTAATTTAACGGAAGCCACCTTTATTGGCGCTTTTTTCAACCAGTTTTTGCCCAGTTCCGTTGGGGGAGATTTCTTCCGCATCCTAGCTGTCCGTCGATATGGTGCTACCCTGAACAATGCGGTCACAAGCGTCTTCATGGATCGTTTGTTTGGCTTTATCGCGCTTGGTATATTGTGCCTGTTGGTCATCCCCGCAGAAGGTCAAGTTCTTTTGAACTCAGATTTAAAATGGCCTTTTGTATTAACAATCTTTCTTCTCACGGGCGTTTTCGCAGGTGGGCTTTTCCTTCTTTTTATCCCCAAATCTTGGCACACTTTTGTTCTGATTCGTCCCCTTCATTCTGTTATTGAAATGACCCAAAAAGCCTTATCTCATAAGGCGTTACTCATATCTATTCTTATGAGTTCGATCCTTGCCAGTATCCTTCTTATTGCTGGCCTTCAAGTTTTAATGATGGCATTTGATATCCAACTTACCCTCCAACAAGGTGCTGCCATTTTACCCGTGGTGATGTTGTTGACATCTCTGCCCATCTCCTTTGCAGGATGGGGTTTACGAGAAGGCGCCATCATCGTGGCGCTGGGAATTTATGGAGTGCCTCAAGAAACTGCCCTTGCCTTATCGCTGGTGTATGGCGTGTTGCATCTGGTGAGCGGGCTGCCGGGTCTGATTTTATGGCTCTTGGAGAAGCGGCGTTTGAAGCCCGTTGAATCAAGCGTGTAAATATTATATAAGTAAGTTAAACACTGATAAAATACTCAATAATTAGAGAGCGTTGTTCAGCCTCAAGTAAAGTTTGTAAATTTTATTGTTGAAATTATAAAAACAACAACCATATATCTAATAATATTAAATTATATAATATTCATTTTCCTTCAAACGATTGCTGACTTTGGGTCAGCGCATTACTTTGTTAAATTAAGAGGTTAAGTTAATGATTAGACGTGGCATTTCTCTATTTCTTGCATTGAGCATGCTCGCGCAATCTCTTGCGCCTGCCTTTGCCTCTGATCGCTTGAATTCTGTTGAGGACATTCAAAAAAATCTCGAGAAGCTTAAAAAATTTAAATCTGTTTCAGCGCCCCTTGACCTTCCAAGTGATGAAAAAAGCACCGCCGCAGGGATACTGCACTGGGCGATTAAGGACGGCAAAACTTACATTTTGATGGGCAAACGTAATGATAGCAAGGATAAAGAGATAGGTGAATGGTGCAACTTTGGGGGCAAAAGCTCTAAAAAATTTCTCTATGAAACCTCTGAAGTTCCTGCAGCTCCTGAAGTTCTTGTAGTTCCTGAAATCCCTGAAACAATAGTAGAAACTGCGGTAAGAGAAGTGCAGGAAGAGTCAAATGGCATATTTGCGACTCACCCAAGGCTCCTGCGAAAAACCGCCTTTACTGCAACCTATACCCCAAAGGAACAGGAGGGTTTGCTCTATTATATGTACTGGCAAAAAGTTCAGTATTTAGAGTCCAAAATATTTAAGGATAAAGTGAATGAGGCTAAAGATGCTCATCACAAAGAGTATACAGATTTTCTATGGGTTGATGCTGACCTCGTTCTTAAAGCAGTTCAACAAAAGTCATCCCTATTGGAGATAGAGGGCCGAAAGATTGAAATTTTCAAACCTTTCTTTCAAAACTTGTCAACTGACTCAGGCCTGGTATTGTTGAGCGAGCTTTCAAAGCACAAGAAAATAAGGCGATTTAATAAGAGTGTTCGTCCTTATCTCAATCGTCTCTATGTTCTGCCTGATGAAACCGATTCAAACTCTGGCAAAGAAGAGCCTCAGGTAGCTCATGATTCTTCTAAAGTTGACTGGGACGTTCCTGTCCCTTCGTGGGTTGTGGAAAATAAAGAGGGAAAGTGGGTCCCCAACACCCTTGAAAAATGGTGGAACCCCAAGGAGCAGCAAGACAAAGAAAACGATCCTAGAAAATATACGCCGATTACTTTTGGCAAGGATGCTTTTGGTCGAGATACGGGCAACATTAAACAAGAAAAAAGTGATTTTGCCGAAGCTGTAGCTGCGCATGGTATGGCGATGGTGCAGATCAAAAGACGCCTACAGAAAGATGTGCTCCCTCAAGCTGAACTGGGTTCAAATTGGAACCCCAACTGTGAAGAAACTCTCAGCCGAATTCATTTACGTGGTGTTTTGGGTAAGGACTTTAAAGCTCCTAAGGTCCCGAATGATAAGGCCGAGCGTCGCGCCGCTGATATTGAAAATATCAAAGCCTATTTTGATGTTTGTAAACCTGATTTTCAACGCACAATTGATCTTCTAGAGAGTGACTACGAGTTCTTTGCTGATATTTTAGAGTCTGAAACAGAAAATAGAGCGTGGCCAACATTCTTCCATGGTGCGACGACACATATCAATAACTTATACAAATCATTTACTTATCTCCGTGAGCTTATCGATGTTCGCTCCTTAAAGAATCTTATGGTCCTTCGAGGGACTGATATCTACTTCAAAGATCATCCCAACATGTGGGGTATGCTTGAACGCTTGGGCACGAGTCAAAGCTTAACATCTAATTTAATGTTATTTGTAAATTTTGTTCTCTTTGCGGGACTTAATACGACGACTTCTGCATCTTCGTCTCCAGAGTATGTCATTAATAATCATAATGTTGCCCCCCCAAATATTGAGGAAAAGTTTGAAGAGAGTTTAGCACTTGCGGGCTTTGAAAACCCGATTTATGCCTATTTCCATTCAATTTATCAGCAGTTTATTGAATTTAAAAATAAGACAGCCTCGAATAGTGTGATGTATACGATCAGTCAATCCCTTGAGGGGTTGGATGATCGTAACTACCCATGTCATCCAGGAGGCTCTTATTGTAAGGATAATAAATCAACGCAAAAGGTCCTTGGAGGAATCCAAGGAGAATTGGCACAGCATCAAAACTGCCACCAAAAATGCCTGAAAGAAAAGGATTACCTAGAAAAAAATTCCTTCAAAACCTTATTCCCTGAAAATCGCATTTTCCTTCATCCTAAAGCTGTTATGGATCCAACGAGGTTAATCATTAAAGATTTCTTGCGTTTTCCTTTATCAAAAGAAGAGGAAATGCTTTACGACAAAGAAATGCGGTTTACGACCGTTGCTATGCTCGCCGATTGGCTAGCCCAAGAAACATGTGTTATTGAGGGCAGTTTTGTAAATCCTCCTCTCCTTAAAGAATTGTATAAACGAGCTTACAAAGGGATTACGAATGATGCACTTGAAGAGAAACCCTCTATTGGGAGTCTCATTCATCTTATCTTAAATAATCACGCACCCGCTTTGAGGGGATTTTTGGACTCCTATCAGGAGGTCTTACAAAACCTCAATCCGTCTACTTTCAAAAGTCGCCTAACGTATATAACAGAAACGAGTTTATTAAATGCGCTCGTCCCTCATCGTGCAAAACTGACAGGGGAATTATTAGACTGGTTTAATAACTTAGTATCAACTTGGAAATTGAAATCAACGTCTACAATTATGGGATTGTTAAAAGGGGGTAACATAAACCTCTTTTCCTTCATCATTGAAAATATTGAAGAGCTGACCCTTGAATATATGAGCCAAGAGGACATCTCTTCACTCTTGAACGCCCTGAAAGAAAACAAAACCCTAAAAAGACTCCTAGGGAATAAGCATGCGATCGTTAGTATCTTGAATAGTCTTATGTTGGAAGAGAGCCACTGCTTAAGAGGGACTCCTTGGTTTGACGAGACCATGAAGCTCGTCCTAAAAGAAAGTGATGTGTATTTTTCTAAAAGTTCATACCATAACACTTTTTACCCCTTTATGAATATCATTCTGAACGAGAAGAGCTTAAGTGCCTACAGGAATGAACCCACAGTCGTGGAATACTGGAACACTATGCTGCGAAATTTGGGGAGCTTTATCCAAGATCTCTTAAAGGAAAAACATTATGGCGTTCTTGCTGAAGTGTTTACTCAAAGAACTGAAAATTCCTTATGTTTGAATTATGTCTCTATCCCGGATACTGAAGAAACACAAGGTGTAATACAGGCAATTACCTCCAACAACTACTTAACGAATATCACTTTAAGTGGTGTCGAAATGCCATTTTTAATGAAGTTATTAAAGGTGAGAGCTTTACGCAAATTTGATTGCAAAGGTTGTTATCTGGATGAAAAGCAACTAACGACCTTTGCGCAGGAACTAAAAGATAATAGCACTCTTGAAACACTTACCCTAGAGGAGCGTCAATTTTTTGCTGTTCTGGATGCCCTTTTAGAAACGGATGGACCGTTCCGCGATGCTCCGTGGTTTAAAGGGGCTTTGCGTAAAATTACTCAAAAGCCTCCTGAAGCATTGAAGGCAACTCAATATCAAAAGCGGTCCAACATTGTGTCAGCTATTTTAGAAGAATGCGTTGAAGAAGTCGTTTACAAGGAACATTTCAGTTACATATTAAGAAGTGATGAATTCGCTTCTTATATAAGATTTATAGAAAGCAATAGACCTTTCAAGAATGGTTGTTTGAATATAAGTGGTGTCCACTTTGATGAAAACGCAATGAGAAGTCTTGCAACAGCTTTGTCAAAGAACAAAACCGTTAAGACATTAAAACTTAACGAGTGTGAACTTTCTACATCTTTAATTGATCTGCTGTGCACGGGTCTTAGACAAAACAGCACTCTGACAAGTGTCCAACTGTCAAAGGAATCCAAGTTGGATGTTATCCATGTTCTTGATGAAATGGGAGAGGGTCCTTTTAGGCAGACACCCTGGTTTATTGCTGCACAGGAATCGGCTCGCGCCACCCCCGTGGAGACGATTCAACGCCATTTGACACAAAAGCGATGGGCACATATTTCCCCGGTTATCGCCACAACAACCATTGGATCGCTCGATTTTACAAATGTTGAATTTGATTATAAAGATCGAAATCAATGGAAAGAAGTACTCATCAACGGGTTGCGCGAAAATTCAACCCTTGAGGCCGTAACGTTTGTTGAAGGTATGGATGTTGACATCGTCTTGGCTCTCCTGGCTTCACCTGATGGCCCTTTTGCCCAAGCACCTTGGTTTGTAAGGGCAAGGGCGGCTATTCTTACAAACCCAATATCCTACATGACACGCGCTTGTCGAAATGAAAATGTGTCGGCCATGTTAAGTATTCTAAAACACTCTCCTCAAGAAATTGAACTTAAGCATTTCACCACGCGAGGGATTTGGATAGATGCCCTTGCCGAGGGCCTCTCGAGAGATGAAAATTACGTGAGCTTAAACTTTAGCGGGGCGCACCTCTATTCTGATGTTGAAAAACTCATCCCGGCTTTAAGAGTCAATACAAGACTTCAATCCTTGAATTTGAGCGCGTGTGGCCTTTATGGAAGCTCCCTACAAAGTTTAAGTGAGAGTCTTCGGGACAATAAAACCCTTGGGAAATTAACGTTGTCACCAAAGGACATGATTGCTGTCATAGGCCACTTGATGAAAGCCCCTGAAGGAGCTTTCCGGCAAGCTCCCTGGTTTGTTCAGACATGGGCCGAAATCATCTCCAATCCACAAGAGAATATTAAATTGGCCATTGAGCAAAAATGTCCTGAATTGGTTGAGAATATTATGAGAGAAACAACGGTCACCACGATGGATCTGACCCCGTTTGATCGGGGTTGTAGTGACTTTTGGATTGACTCTGCCTTCAATGGGCTTAAAGAAAATAAGACGATTCAACGCTTGAAGGTTCCTTTTGAGAGATTTGGTTATGAAGAGGACATGGGAAAACTTTCAAAATTGATGCAGGCCAACTCAGTTATATCCCATTATGAATTTGGGGGAAGGGATCGGCTAAATGATTCTGCTCTTCTTCATTTTATTGATACATTGAAGGTTCTGAAAACTCTGCCGGAACTTACCTTCTCCAATGGTGATATCAAGTTGCAGCTCTTGAATGCCCTTTATCCCAATAGGGATCAACTGACAGGGGGATTAAAATCATGGGTTGAGGTCAATATCACAGATCTTTTGGCAAATCATGAAATGAGACTAAATTCATGTTTAACCTATGGCCTGACAAATTTGATTCAGATTATTTTAGAACCTCTGACTGAGTTGAAATTAAGAGAGCTTTACTCAGGTAAATTTAGCCCAATGTGTGAGTCATTAAAGCTTAACAAAACCATAAGAGTGATCGACCTCGAATTTCCGTCTTGGAGTGGCTTTTTTACCTCACCGATCAAAGAGTTGAGAGAAGCTCTTCACGATGCGCCCCATATCCATACGGTTCGACTGGGGGGCAATAGGTATATAGACGAGAGAGAAGCAAAGGAAGTGGCGAGCCTCTTGAGAGAAACTAAAGGGGTACAGACCGTAGATTTGAGCCAGGCTGTTATGGATTCTAAGGGGATGAGTGCTTTAGTGGAAGGCGTTCGTTTCACTCAATTTGTAAAGGTTTTAAAAGTCCCTGAAAAGAACGAGCGAGATCTCCTTGAAGAAGTGATCTCTTGTGAAAATATGCCTTCAGAATGGTGGCGTACATGGCGGACGAGCGCCTGGGAGAAGGTGTGCACCTCTTTAGAGGAAAGCCTCAGCCTAGCTATTGAATCAGGACATAAAAACCTTGCCACGGCTATTTTGAAAACTGGCAATGTTCGCACGTTGGACTTAAAGGAGAAATACCTTGATGAAAAATCTCGAGCCGTTCTCGTTGATGTCCTCATGGGTGACTCATCACTTCAGACTCTAATACTGGGTGAAAAGAATGATAAGATTCTTATGAAATTACTTCCTCATAAAGAAAGTTTATCAAAGGGGGCAAAAGCTTGGGTTCAAAACACTGTACAGACAATTATGCAAGCTCCCGGACAATGGCTCAGTGAAGCTTTAAGAGGGGAATGGGGGGGCAATGAGGACCTTGCCAGATATATTCTTAAAAGCTGTACCTCTATAGAGATTCCAGATATTGGTTCTGACAAAATAATCGTTCTTTCTAAACTCCTTGCGGATAACACCACCTTAGAGTCATTGACTCTGGTTGGTGACTTGTATGAGGATAGGTGCCTTAAATACCTATATAAAGCCTTAAGAGAGAATGCGAAACTGCCGTTAAAGCGCTTGGATTTAAGTCAATGTGTTTTGAAGCACGAAAATACAACTGCAGAATCTTTAGAGGACTTAAAAATTCATAAGAACGATCTGACGATTATAGCCTGTGGGTGTAATTAGATTCTTGGCAACCCGTTGACTTCAAGGCCAAGGCAGATCCCTATTCCGTTATTGGATGGAAGAGGGCTTGTGCTTGAGAGGCCTTTTCGGTCATAATCCGTAGCAGGATTAACAACACCCGGTGCTTCATGAGATGTTCTTATTACTGTTTGGGCGATATTTATGATATCGATGAGCTCGCTAAATTCTTACGCGAGGAGGGCCGTGAGCCTAAATTCTATGACAATGTGATCCATATTCGAAAAGATGGGGAAGAATCTGAAGGGGGAGATGTTTTTATTTTTCCTTACGGATGCACCATTTTCTGGGGGTTAGAGGAGGAGGAAGAACATCAGATCCTGTCCGAAATTCGCCCATTCGTTGGTCATCCGCTGATGTTTCCAACCCACGACCTTTCCACCTTTCATTATGGAGAGGCGACGGTTATTGAAGAAGAGGAAGATGAAATCGTCCTCGAATCCGACGATGTGCTCATCAAGTTATCCCTATCCCACGGATTATCCCAATCCGTAAAGCTCGAATGGTTTGAAGAATCGGTCAGCCGAACCATTGAAAAAACACGCCACCTTCCAGCCGAACTTGCGCGAAAAGGCAAGATCTACATGTCACGAAAGAAGCTCTCCAAAAAAATCGGCGCATTATTCTCAGAGCGCAATTCTATTAACCTCCACAGCGATATCTTAGACACGCCTGAGTTTTTCTGGCGCCGCCCACGCTATGAGCCTTATTATCTGATGGCATCGGAATATTTGGACATCACAACACGCCTCGATATCCTGAATCGCCGATTGGATGTGATCCATGAACTTTATGACATTTTGTCCAGTGAGTTGAACCATCGCCACTCCTCGCGACTTGAGCTGATTATTATCCTGCTTATTCTCATTGAGGTTGTGGTCGTACTTCGCAACGAAGTGTTAAAGTTTTTATAAGCTTATTTCGTCTTAATGTTAATTTTAGCGTCCAGAGGTGCCTTTTTCGTTGACCCTGTGGCAATAATCATCTTATAAAGAGACTATTATAGTGAGATAATGGGGCCCTTAGCTCAGTTGGTAGAGCATCTGACTTTTA
>JAIESE010000037.1 GCA_019746225.1 Alphaproteobacteria bacterium
AAAAATGGTCGGGACGAGAGGATTTGAACCTCCGACATCCTGCTCCCAAAGCAGGCGCGCTACCAGGCTGCGCTACGTCCCGTACTTAATTCAGTACCAACCCACAAAAATGGGCATTACTTCATTAAGTACACCATATTTTTCGGGCTGCCAAGTCATAAGTTTTGGAGATCAGTCTAATCAGCCATACAGACAAAAAAAGAGATGGGTTGAATAGCCCACCTCTTCTGGTTAAAAAGGGTATCAATGTAAATTTTAAAACTGACGTCGCTGGCGCTCAAGATCTTCTACGCACTTGTTCCGGTTGGTATCAAGAAGTTCTCGTGCCCCATGGCCAAGATTTAAGGCCTTAAATGCGGATTTTAATGGCTCATCAATAACTGAACAGTCACTTTTTAGTAAGTGAAGCTTTCTACTTGTATCAAAACATAGGTAAGCAAGGCTTCTTAATATATGAGCTGACTCAAGCTCCCTATCGGCCAATCTGAGTCCAGCATCCATCCAGCGTAATGCTATCTCAAAGCGACCGCTATTGGCTATCGAATAAGCTTCATTTTCGTGAGCCGAACGTTCTTTCTGAAGTAACTTATGCTTTTTATAAGCTAGGATAAATTTGTCCAAAGCAGTTCTGGATTCCTGGGCCGTTTGCTCCAATGGTCTTTGTTGAAGAAAGGATCGAGCCGCTGGATAATCGATGACCCCTTCTCCTGTATAACGTACATCGACGTTTATCTTACTGGATTTTATGGCTGTTGCTAACAAAACTTCCCGAGCAAAATCTATGGTTACATTGAACTCAGAAGCAAGTCGCACAAGAGCGCCTACTAATACTGGAGCAGAGGCAGAAGTGCCATCAAATGAGCCTGTAACCTGTCCTGGTCCAAAACTTTTGATGTTCGTTCCAGGAACTGCAATGAAAAAGGGTTGAAGAGACGCACAAGGTACATTGCTGAATGATGCTTTCCTTTCAACGCCATGGACAAATTCGGTGGCACCAGCAAAAATGACTCTCCCGTTTAAGGTCCTTAGAAAGTCTGATAATTTGCGGTTTTCGCCCATAGGCTCATCACGCATAATCATGTCATCGTTTCCTGCACTGAAAACAATTGTTTTGCCCTCATTCGTCAATCTACGAATAACATCTTCCATCAAGAGCCAATATTTTCCTTCATGATCCCTCATGGTAATAGACACATTAATTATTTGAATATGACTTTGACCAACTAAATGTTCGAGGCACCCTTTGACCGCTTCATGATTAAAGTTGCCAGGAGCTCCACTTTTCAGGGCATAAATTTTTGAAGAGGGGTTCATTCTCGCCAAAATAGAGGCAACTTTTGTTCCGTGGGAAGTTAGTTTACCAAATTCTAGATTCCTATAGTCTGAAATATAACTGGGCATTACTTCAGAGGTATTATCTCTTCCATTAAATACCCCAGCAAGACAACTCCTTAAATCTGTATATGCCCAATCAAACCCGGAATCAACAACGGCTGCGATAATGCCGCCACGGTCTTCGGGAAGGGAGTATACACGAAGGGCATGCCATGGGTGATCGCCATCAAATGATGGGCGTTCTGCAGCATTTATAGAGTTAACCAATAGGCCTAGTGTAAATAAGAATGATAATGCAGTTTTTTTCAATTTAGCTCCTTCTAAAATAAATGGATAAGAAATCACTTTATAAAATATATATAGATTCTATAATTTAAATTACAAGAAAAATTATGCGATAATGTTTCGAGATGAATTCCCTAGATAACTCAAATAAAGCCCCACACTTAACAGCGCCACAGCGGTACCCTGATGAAGCGTACCAAGACTGACTGGCACATGAGCAAGAAGGGTGAGGATGCCAAGGTTGAGTTGAAGGAGACTAAATCCAGCAAATAGGAGCGCAACCAGGCTGCGCTACGTCCCGTACTAAATTCAGTACCTACCCATTAAAATGGGCATTACTTTATTAAGTGCACCATATTTTTTGAGATGCAAAATCATAAGTTTTGTGTCCAAGTATTTACTACACACCAAATATAGTGACTTTAGGCTTCTCAGGGTTTGGTACCTTTTCATTAATCAGTTTTTGGAATCGTGCTTTGAAAATGAGTTCAGCAATTTCCTTATCCCGACTTTTCGCATCCATATTAGAGATAGAGGCTCGTATGAAAGCTCTATCATGGAGCATACGGTTAAGATAAACGGCTTGTCTTTGAAGCGCAGATGCTCGATCAGATTCATATCTCTCCCAATTACGAGCCAATTTGCTCATTTCGAAATGATTATCGCGGGCTGTCAAGGCATCCTGAGATTTTGAACGATAAAATTCATGATCCAGTTTAAGAGATGCCAAGAACTCTTGATGTGAATAATGAGAAGCTTCCATTCTCAATGTGCAAACATTTTTCAGAAGGCTAATTTTATCTGTAGCCGCTAAAAGAAGAAGGTTGTTTTTTTGTCGACAGGCTTCAATGTGCTCAAGCAACTCAAAGGCCGCGCATCGTTCTTGATCTTTCCAAATATCCTTTAATTCGGGCATAAGTGCATCCTTATCAGAGAGTTCACTCTCCTTCAGAGGGCTCAATCTTTCCTGGACAGCGGATTTCCCATTTTGAAATGCTTTGGTTTGAAGCTCTACAATTTTAGCATCGATATTAAAGGGCACCTGTTGGCTAACATAGATTTCTATATTTTTGATTTGCTGCTCAGCTTCGAAAATGCGCTTTTCAGCTTCTTGACGCCTATAGGCAAATTCACTGTAAGTATCAATCATATCCTGCTTGAGTATGGGAGCTTCAAGTGCTTTAGACCTTTTGAGCTCATTCCAAGCTTCCATGAAATTAATAATCCCAACGCCGGTATTCTCTACGTTGAAATGTTCATTGGTCCTTTTGATAGTTGTTCTAAAGAGCACAGTCCGAGCTGCATCAATGGTGATATTGAATTCAAGGGACAGACGAACCATGGCGCTCACAAAGACGGGCGCAGCATAAGAAGTTCCTTGGGACTTCTTACCGCTAATTGTATCTACAGTTCCAGGAGCTGAAATGAGGAAGGGAGCTAGGGTGGGATGGGGCCAATTGCTATAAGACGCCCTTTGCTCAATTCCACCACTTTTCTTCTCTGTTGCGCCAACAAAAAATACACGCCCATTTAAGGAGTGTAAAATCTCAGACAATGTTTTACCATTTGAAAGAATTAAATCCGTCATAATTTTGTTATCATTTCCTGCAGAAACGACGACCGTTTTTCCTGACCGGGCTAAATTAAAAATAGCCTCAAAAGAAATGTACCAATCAAAACCGGAGATGTTGACAACTTGAATTTCTTTAACTCCAGCAAATGTTTTCAGGACTTCATTTAAAGCGTACAAGGGTCTATGTCCACATGCACCGAGTTTGCCAGGAACAATGACCACCGGGTTCATTGCAGCACAGATACCCGCTACATCTGTCCCGTGAGTTGTTATTCTTCGAAAATCCGGCCTGGTCGGATCATAGACAACAGAGGGTGCGACATAAGTGCTGCCATCTCTTCCGTTAATTCCACGAGCGACGTTAGGACTTATTAAAGGGTGGTATACATTAAATCCGGTATCTGCTACGCCAATTTGTAAGGATGCAGAAATTTCCTGCATCGGAACTGTGAAGGTGTTAGGGTTTACTCTTAGGGCTTCCCAATAGTGAACATGCTTTGCTTGGCGTTCAGCATTCCAAAACTCTTCAGTAGCATTCGAGGTATTCGAGAAGCTTAAGAGAACGAACAGGGAATAGGATAATTTCTTCATCAGATTCATAATTATTTGCCTTTCATAGTTTAAGCTATTCATCTATATTTAAATATAGGCATTGAAAAGGATATATTAAGATATTATGTAGTCACATGATTTTCTTAATATCATTAATACATCGATAATGTATATATAATATTCAAAATTGTGAATTTCAATACCTTAACATTACGGTGTTCATTAGACATCACTTTTGAGAATTTCTCTAAAATAGATGCTAACGCATTGATTAATTATTTTTTCCTACCTAGATAGCACAAATATAGCCCCACACTTAACAGCGCCACAGCGGTACCCTGGTGAAGCGTACCAAGACTGACCGGCACATGAGCAAGAAGGGTGAGAATGCCAAGGTTGAGTTGAAGGAGACTAAATCCCGCAAATAGGAGTGCTGTCTGTTTGGTGGATAAATTGGGCGTCACCGTATAAGTCTTCCAGGCCGTATAAAGAACAAGAATCACTGTACTCATGGCGATCCATCGATGCATCCATTGAACGAGCGCTGCATTTTCAAAGAAATTAATCCATAAAGGGTGATAAAAAGCCCATTCTCCGGGGAGAAACTGCCCTTCCATCAGGGGAAAGGTATTGTAAATGAGGCCAGCTTTTAGACCTGCGACCAGGCCACCATATAAAATGGTCAGAGTAATGCCGACACAGGAAATAAGGCTTAAGCGGCCAATGATTGACGGTTCAGGTTGGGAGGCCTTTATTTGCGGGCGCATGATGTCGAGGGCTGTCCAAAACAACAGAGCATAAAGGGCAATCGCGAGGACAAGGTGAATGGTCAGGCGATAATGACTGACGGCTGGATCCTTCACCAAACCACTTTTCACCATATACCACCCCATAAATCCCTGAGAGAGCCCTAGCAATAAAGCGATTAAAGCCCGCTTTTTAAGCATAGGGGAGAGTTGGTGGCGGGCCCAGAATACAAACAACGGAATCATAAACCAAAGACCCATCAAACGACCCAGGAGGCGATGGATATATTCCATAAAGTAAATGAACTGAAAGTCGCCCAAGGACATGCCTTGATTCACAAGCTTATATTCAGGAAATTGTTGATAACTTTCAAAGGCCTCTAGCCATTGCTGATGATTTAAAGGCGGAATAATGCCCGTAATAGGCTTCCATTCCACAATCGACAACCCGGCGTGGGTTAGTCGTGTGGCCCCGCCGACCATGATCATAAGCCAAATGAGAAAACAAGTGCTAAGGAGCCAAAGAATTAAGGGGCGGTT
>JAIESE010000038.1 GCA_019746225.1 Alphaproteobacteria bacterium
ATCTTGGATCATTCACAATCGTGAGACCCGCATAATTAACATGACCACCTTGAAATCTGACTTCGAGGCCCAACAAAGACCTTTTGACTTGAACAGCTGGTAGAGCTTGCAGGGGAATTTGTGTGTACTGAGGAGGGGCAATGGGGGCAATGGGTGCATTTGGAGATGCAGGAGCACTTGATAATACCGTCTCAGGTTGGGGGGTCTTTGGGGAATTCGCATACAAACTTAGCAAAATGAAAGCTAAGAGGAAACCCGCTGCAAATATCCCAATTCTTTTATATAAATCCATACCCTTGCCCACCCGTTTCATCCTTTATATAACATCGTACCCCAAAATTGATAATAAACTCTGAATAGCGCGAAATAAGTTTGAAGCAAATGTCACATGATTTAACACCACCAAAAATTATTCAGTTGTATTTTGCTTTAGGATCTTGATAATCAGGAGTCAGAGTTACAAATGGGGAGATTTTTGGAAAATGTTGTTTTTTTTAGATACGGCTGAGTTGAATGAAGTTAAAGAATTGATTGAAACAGGCATGGTCGATGGGGTCACCACAAACCCTTCCTTGGCAGCCTCCGCGGGTGTTCCTTTCACCCAACTCATCAGTCAGTTGTGTGAAATGGTTGAAGGACCCGTTAGTGCAGAAGTGACAGCCCTCGACGCTGCCACAATGATCACGCAAGGGCGTCAATTAGCGAAAATCTCTAAGAACGTGGCTGTCAAAGTTCCCTTAACGGTGGATGGACTGAAAGCCTGCCAAGCCTTAGCCAGCGAGGATATTATGGTTAATGTCACTTTATGCTTTAGTGCGACACAAGCGCTTCTTGCTGCAAAGGTGGGCGCAACCTTTATATCCCCCTTCATCGGTCGTATTGATGATGTCAGCCATACAGGCATGGACCTCATTAAGGACATTCGCACCATCTATGATAACTATGGATACACAACCCAAATTCTGGCAGCATCCATCCGCCACCCCCTTCATGTTTTAGAATCTGCAAAAGCAGGCGCAGATGTGGCAACAATGCCTCCAAAAATTCTTCGTCAACTTTATAAACACCCCCTAACAGACATTGGAATTCAAAATTTCCTCTCCGACTGGAACAAAAGCGGCCTGACCATTTAAAAAGAAACAAAAAACCTCGCTTTGAAAACAGGGATTGTTTTCTTCTCCATATTCATTACAATCAAATTTAGATAATTTGTATGAATAAGGAGAACACAATGGTCAGGGAACATAAAATCGCTTTGGGACTTCTGGTCACTTTACTGATCATTCCGACTGCCTTAGCGGCTAAAGATAGGATAATCGGGTCCTATAACAAAAGCGAAACAGCTCAAACTTCACCAAAAGACACTCCAAGTAACTCTGGGAATGAGACCGCTAAGGGTCAAGGAACACCTTCGAGTCAAGTTACAGAAACAGCCACCACACAAACTTCGTTTCCAAAAGAAACCGGGGCTAGTGGAGAAACCACCCCTGCCATCGCGACCAAAGGTCAACAATCAACCGGTGACCTTAGTGATTCCGAATTGGAGAGAAAAATTGGCGAGTTTATAACCAACAATCCTGAAATCATTGTATCATCTTTGCAAAAACTCAACCAAAAACAAGAACGCGCACAACAAGAGAAACTCGAGGCGTCCTTAACACAATATAAAGGATCCATCTCAAAAGATTCTGGTGCAATCCTCCTTGGCAAAAAGGATGCAGAAGTAAAATTAGTCGTCTTTATAGATCCGAATTGTGCTCACTGCCGCTTATTTACCCAAGCCCTTACAAAAGTTCGTGAAGGCTTCCCGAATGTAGGCGTTCTCTATCGCCCTTGGGCAATCATGGGGCCTGAGTCTAACGACGTTGCAAGAGGGTTGTGGGCTATTAAGCAACAAGGACAAGATAAGTTTAATGCCGTGTTTAACGCAATTGCTTCGAGCAAAGAAGTCTTCACTTACGCCAAATTGCTTGCCTGGGCTGAAGAAAATAAATTAGATATCGCGAAATTTAAAGCAGATACAGACTCAAAGTCTACCAAAGAAGCCATCGAAGATACCAAAAAATTAGCCAATGACATTGGTCTTTTGGGAACCCCAACCAGTCTCTTGGTTGACAAAAAGGGCATACGCCTCGTTGTGCCCACAGATGAAAACAGTCTTCATGCCATTTTAAAGGGGGCGGCTTCATCTGAGCCTCAACCTTCTTAACGACTTTATAAAAGCACCAGAGATCCTCCCTTGATCTCTGGTGCTAATTCGTTTTTGCTATATCTGGCATCAAAATAGTTTAAAGAAGCACAAAAAAAATAACTATTCAAAATCAGACCGTTTGAGTTTAAGTTAATTGTAGAGTGGAAATTTCGAAGAATAAAAGGAAACAGTAATGGCCACGGAACAAAAACCATATATTATTGTATTAGGCAATGAAAAAGGCGGCACTGGGAAATCAACGGTTGCCATGCACATCATCGTTCATCTGCTTCGAGAAGGTCGTTCTGTGGGCTCCATCGATGTGGACGCTCGTCAAGGAACATTATCCCGCTATATAGAGAACCGCCGTTTGCGAAAAGAAAGTACTGCTGAAGATTTACCTCTGCCTGATCATATCCCCATCTTTCGCAGCAAATTAGAATCCGTCCCTGCAGCAGAGGCCGAAGAAACCTCTAACTTTGGTGAAGCCTTAGAACGTTTGAAAGGGAATGACTTCCTTGTCATTGACACCCCAGGTAGTGATACCTATCTTTCTCGGCTCGCCCATTCCCATGCTGATTCGCTCATCACTCCCCTCAATGATAGCTTCATTGACTTAGACATGTTGGTGAGGGTTAATGCGGATTCTCTCGATATCTTACGCCCCAGCACCTATTCTGAAATGGTCTGGGAACAAAAGAAGCAACGCGCCATGAGAGACAATGGTTCTATAGATTGGATCGTCCTTCGTAACCGCTTAAGCAGCCTCAATTCCCGCAATAAAGAAGAAATGGAAAAAGTTCTTTCTGCTCTTTCTAAACGCATTGGGTTTCGTCTCGTCGCTGGTTTCGGGGAACGGGTCATCTTTCGTGAATTGTTCTTAAATGGACTAACGCTTCTTGACATGCGTGAAACCAACACGGCCCTCACTTTATCTCACGTTGCCGCAAAGCAAGAACTTGCCACACTTATGGCCATGATCGAGTTGCCAAGCCTACGGAAGAGCAAGACCGCCTAACAGGGCAGAGGCTGTTAAGGAACACCCTACCCTTCCATTAGCCCCTTTCATTACAATCAAATGGGCAATTTCAAAACTTGATTATAGAAAGGGGCAAACTTTAAGCTTCTTCTTGGGCTATTCACCTTTAGGAGAGGATAAATCTATGACCAAAGAACAAATTTTGTCTGACATTGAATCCATTTATCAAAGTGCTATTGCCGAAAACAAGTGGCAAGTCGCCTTACATGCGAAGGAATTACAAGGAAAAGCCTTGGGCCTTTTTAATAAGAAAGTCCTACCAGACATCATTCGAATCTCGGATATGAATGAAAACCAATTAAAGGAATTTATTGACCGCTTAGAAAAGCGAACCCCTGCGCTTAAGCTCTTAGAGTTACCAGAAATAAAAAATGCTGGAAAAGATGGCGGATTAGCTTGATTTTTAATTAATTTATGTTAACTGCAATTATTATCTAGTATTATTTTAAAATTTGTATAAAATTAAACTAAAGATAACTCTTAATTGTTGTGGTGCATATGAAACGTCCTTTGATATTCATCCTTTTATGTAGCTTTTTACAAGTAAGTTGCAACCACACGTCTGATGTGGATAATGAACAAGACAGTCTCGTCCGTGCAGGAGATCGCGTCCATGCGACAGGGGATTCCGCGTCAGCAATAAATGTATATAAAAGTGCCTTAGCAAAAAATCCAACAAATAAACTGCCCATTTATTTAAAGTTGGGTGAGGCTTATATGAACGTTGAGCGTTTAGAAGAAGCCAAAAAAACCTATGAAGAAGCCTTACCGTACGATGAACATGATGAGGTAAAGAAGCACCTGGGGCGCCTTTACCTGAGCACGGGCAAACCAGATCAGGCTATTGCCATTTTTGAAGGCATTATTTTGGTGCACAAAGATGACATCAAAGCCCTTAATGGTCTTGGAGTTGCCTATGACTTAAAAGGAAAGCATGTCATTGCACAAGACTACTACCGTAAAGCTCTCGCTATTAATGGGGAGAATGAGGACGTTAAAAGCAACCTTGGATTATCACTCGCCTTTAGCGGACATTTTAAAGAATCCTTAGAGCTGCTTGAACCTATAGGGGGAGCTGTAAATGCCACCTCGAAACAACGGCACAACTTGGCTCTTGCTTATGGGCTATCAGGAAACCAGGCAAAATCTCAAGAACTTTATGCCAAAGACTTGGAATCAAGCGTGATTAACGAGAATCTTCATGCTATCAATATGGTTCCAAAATGCAATCCATGCCCGCCAGCTTCTACGCCGCAGCCAGCCCCTTGTGTTGAGATAGACCCACTGGAAAGAGAAGCAGAAAATGACTGATACTTATCAACATTTACTTGACTCAATCCCTTTCATGGTCGGATCTATCTTCCTGTTGGCTGCCTTGTTAGACTTCCTCTATTATCGTCTGCCTAACAAGCTGTTCTATGTGATTTTCTACCTTTTTCCGATCTATATTCTTCTATCCTTTAAATTTCACCTGTTCAGCAATTACTTAGTGTTTGTGGGCTCTATTCTCATTGGGTTTACCCTGTTTTCTGCAGCCATTATAGGGGGTGGAGATGCCAAGCTTCTTGCTGCCGTTTCTTTATGGATCGGTTGGAACAATCTGGTACCCTTCTTGCTTTGGATGCTCATTTTTGGGGGCATCGTCTCTTGCGCGTACTTAATTTTTCCGAGCGCCATTCATCACATCACAGCAAAATGGCGCACCTTCATTCAAAAGAGCTCCTTCCTCAAGAAAGGCATCCAATTTTTTGTCTCTGACATGGACCGAATCGAAGGAGAAGTCGTTTCACTACAACAAAAACGGATGATCCCCTATGGTATTTCGATCGCTGGGGCTGGATTAATTATTATATTAAAGGGAATGATGTAAACTATGAAACGTCTTGAACCCATCATCGCTATAATAGCTCTCATTGTTGCCGTACTCGTAGGATTTGGAGTCTACCATTTAGTGTATGTGGCGCCAAAGCAAACTGTTTCCTTAGATCAATGCCCTCCTCTTCCAGAAATGAAAGAAGTGATGGTTGCAAGCGGCATGATCAACACGGGCGACCCCATCGCTCCTTCTATCACTTATGAAAAATGGCCAACCTCCAGTTTACGGGGTCAGATGTATTTAAAAAATCAAATGACACCAGAGCAGATAAAATCTCTCATTGCTCGCCGTATTATTAACTCAGGTGAGCCATCACTAAGAATAGTGTTGTCGATCGAAAAGAACATGGTGTTCTCTCCGCTCTTCTCAATGAAGGGATGCGCGCTGTATCCATTGGTCTCGACCAAAATGCTGGAATGTCTGGCCTTCTGAATCCAGGAGATATTGTCGATGTGATTCTGGCATTGAATCCGACCGGCAAGGAAAAAGAAGACGAAGAAATGAACAAGACAATTCTGTGCGGTGTCCGCGTTTTAGCGCTTGATCAGCATCTCTCCAGCTCTTTGGATGTGGTCAATAAAAAGATTTCTGAGGTCACTCAAACACCTAAATCCGTAACCTTGGAAGTTACACCACGACAAGCTTCAGCTTTGGCTTCAGCTGTTAAATTAGGAAGCCTATCTTTAAGTTTACACTCAACGAATGATGGCAAAAACGTATGCGTTGAATCGTCCTTAAAGGCCGTTGATCAGATTAAGATTATCCGCGGGGATGGAACACAAAACACCTCACAACCGAAACAATAGAGTGATGATGACTATGATGTATGAACACCTAAATATCAGATTGTGCTGCCGATACATTTTCATTGCGTTGATGATGGCGCCCACCTTTGCTGCAAGTTACCAAACTGGAAACCCAGCCCCTGCCGCCAAAGAGGAAGCAAAGAAGGGCTCTGCTGGCACTCCCAGTTCTGCAACGGCTACTGCTCCTGCGAGTTCAACAACCACGACCACAACGACGACCACACCAAGTGCGGCATCGACATCAACAGCCCCTGGAACGCCCCCTGCAGGGACACCAGCAACTCCAGGAACAACTGCTCCAGCAGACCCTGCGGCAACCCCTCCAGCAGCACCTCCCGCTGGGTCACCGGCACCGGAAGCTGTGCAACAATCACCATCTGTTGCAAAAAATTTGGTTCTCGAACCTCCTAAACCAGGGACCCCGGGACTCCCGGCAAAGGATCTAGATGTTGCAACGACGAAGCGCATTGAGCTCGCCAATCACGGGACGCAAGTGATCAATCTTAAACAAGCAGCTGGACAAGTCTTGCTGACAGATCCCAAAGTCGCAGATGTTCAGCTGGTGACGCCATCTACGCTTTATGTTTATGGTCGTTCTCCTGGCACCACGGAAATTATTGTGACCGGGCAAGATATGCAAACCGCATATCGATACCAGATTCATGTGATATCTGACTATCGAGAATTGGAAAATCTCATCAGAGGATTTGTTCCGAATGGCAATGTCAAAGTCCATTCTGTTCCAGACGGCCTCATGGTCCAAGGCACTGTAGACACGGCAAAACTTGCCGAAGATATTCGAGCTCTTGCCCACCGCTATGTAGGGCCACAAGGCAGTGTGGTCAACCAGCTCAAAATAAAGAGCTCCACACAGATTAACTTGCGCGTCAAAATTGCGGAAGTAAAACGTACTGTTGTCAATCAGCTCGGCATTAACTGGTCAACCTCGCCCTTAGAAAACTTACGTTTTGGTCTCTTTACAGGCCGTGGACTTGGAAGCAGAACGCCGACGACAGGTGTACCTACAAATTTTGTCCCCTCAACAACAGCTCCCATACCAGGTGGTATCGGCATGAACTTTCCAGCCGTTGATTTTGCCGGGTCTAGGACAGATTTTTCTGCGTTAATTGATGCTTTGGCTCAAGAAAGCTTGGCCTCTGTATTGGCAGAGCCCAATTTGGTGACAAGATCTGGAGAAGAAGCCAGCTTTCTTGTCGGTGGTGAATATCCATATCAAATTACCCAAGGAGTGGGAAGTGCCCAAACCACGACCATACAATTCAAACCTTACGGTATCAGTCTATCATTTGTGCCAGTTGTGATTGGAGATACCATCAGTCTTCGCGTCCGACCTGAAGTGAGTGAGCTAGATCGTACCGAAATCGTCAGAGACCAATTTGGAAACATAACGCCGTCGATCAGAACACGTCGCGCCGAAAGCACGATGGAAATGGCCAACGGACAAAGTATGATTATGGCAGGGATATTATCTGACGTGTCCGCCGGCGCAATTGATACGTTACCAGGATTGGGAGATATTCCAATCTTGGGGGCATTATTCCGCTCCGCAAACTATAAGAATCAAAAAACAGAATTGGTCATTGTTGTAACCCCTTACATAGTTGAGCCAATTGACAATACAAAAGATATTGTTTTGCCAACAGATGGCCTCAAATATGCCAACTTGTTGGATATGATTCTCTTTCAGCGCATCAATGATCCATCAGGCCATGCGCCTTGCCCAAATTTGATGGGCAACGCAGGCTTCTACTTTTAAAAGTGAGATAATAGGATGACTATCATGCATCGTAAACCGTTGATCAGCAAAGTAACCTTGGCTCTTCTTGCATTCTTGACGTTGGAGGGGTGCCAAGTACCCGATCAACAAGAAATTCCAATGCCAGATAAACCCTATGAACTACAACATGATATGAGACATTATTCTGTTGAGTTCCACCATAAGAGCAGCCAACTCTCATTCCATGAAAGAGCCAGACTTGTGGCGGCCCTTAAGCCCTCCGGGCCAGGTAAGGTCTCGATACACCTTACCATTCCTAACAATGGTTCTGGACTCGGGAAACAACGTCTCAAGCAAATCATTCGAACGGCTCTTGAAGCGGGTTTGAAGGCAAAACAAATCCATCGCAGCAATGATCTTCCTCCAGCTCACGGTTCTTGTATCCAAGTACAATTAGATACCTACCGAGCCATCGCTCCTCTTTGCCCAAACTGGTCAACGGTTTATGGATCTAGCTACAACCGTGGGAACACAAGCAACTTTGGGTGCGCCACGGCCATAAATTTCTTAATGATGATTGATGACCCAATTATTCTCTTCAAGGGCGAACATGCTCTCAGTCATGACGCTGCCAGAGATTCTTTAGCCATTGCTGATCATCGTGCCGGTAAGGATAAAGGAAAGTGGTTAAAAGTCGAAACAGCTGGATCAGGTTCCACAAGTTCTTCTAGCTTAGGGGGCACACAATAATGTCTAAAGTTACTTTTGAAAATTTTGATATTGCTTGCTTCACTCAAGATGAAGCAACTACAAAGGCATGTGTTGAGGCAATATCGCGACTTGGAGACTATCAATATAAAGTCTATGAAGGGGATGTTCAGCTTGCCATTGACTACTCAAAGTCCACGGCCCGCGCGAAAGTCATCTGTGTTGACTGCAGTAAACGCGATTTGCTGATATCAGATGTCGAAAAGCTCATGGAATTCTGCCCTCCCGATACAACTGTGATCATTTTGGGTGAAAGAAATGATGTCAGTATTTTTAGAGATTTGATGAAACTAAATATTTCTGACTATCTGGTAAAACCAGCCAGCGCAGACATTTTATCCCGCTCCCTTAGTGTTGCATTAAAACTTGAAACAGCTGAAGTGCTTGCCAAAAGAAAGCGCTCCGGGAAAGTCGTTCTCTTTATTGGAAGTGTTGGCGGTATTGGAACAACGACCTTAGCAACCAACACTGCGGCGATTTTAGCAAATGAAATGGGCAAAAAAGTCGCCCTGATTGATGCTGATTTTCAGTTCGGAAATGTGAGAACACTTCTGGATTTGCCGGCCTCTCATGCCCTCAATGATGCTCTTGAAAGCCCTGACCGCATTGACGATCTCTTCCTTGAGCAATCAATGAGTACCTATGGTGAACGATTGAGTGTGATCAGTGCCGAAGAATCATTGAACGAAAACATTGAAATGGACCCGGAGCATCTCGCGAACCTTGACCAACTTATGGAACTGATCACCACGAAGTTTCACTACGTGATTGTCGATTTGTGTCGTCACCATCCCATGATCTGGCGTTACTTCAGCCGCCATGCGAATACGGTTTTCTTTGTCAGTGGCTTAAACATTAATTCACTTCGAGATACATTACGCATATCAAATACCTTGAGTGATGAGAAAGAAAACAAGACCCATGCGGTGATCTTGAATCATACCCGAGAGAAAGACGTCATCAATGCTGAGCGATTTGAGGAATTATTAGGTCGTAAAATCGATGTGGATGTTTCCTATTGTACCGCGGCCATTGAAGCCGCAGATCTCGGCACGCCTCTTGCCCTCAAAAACAAGGGATATCGGGCCGATATTGACCGTATTATCGAAGTGATTACAGGGGTCAGCCTTCGAAAGAACCAAGCGCCATTCTTATCAAAAATCGCCAAGGGTCTGGTCGGAAAATAGGGCTTCTTCAGCGCTTTCATCTTAAGTCTACCAGCGTGTTTATGAACGAACCGCTTGTAATATAAAATGATGCTGTGTATTGTCCTAAAGAACTACACAACTCATTACAATAAAAGCTTGTTTCATGAACCCTTTCTCTATGCGATATACCCTATTATTATTGATTTTT
This sequence comes from Alphaproteobacteria bacterium, assembly GCA_019746225.1. Lineage (NCBI taxonomy): Bacteria > Pseudomonadati > Pseudomonadota > Alphaproteobacteria > Alphaproteobacteria bacterium. Next base: position 9,775 of record JAIESE010000038.1, read on the forward strand.
TCTTGTCTCTTTCCCTCTCTGGCAGCGGAACCAACCCAAAAGGAAAAAGCATCTATGACAGACACCCACCTCCAGCAATTTTCTCCCGCCTGGCCCCATGGTGAAATCAAACCTATATTTCCAAATGTTTTCTTTGTCACCGGAACCAACAAAACCCATCATGAGGGCACAGACATTCAAACAAGCCGGAACATGACCATCCTTCGTCATGGTTCAGAACTAACGCTGATCAACACGGTTAGATTAACCGATCCCGCCCTAAAAAAACTTGAAGCGCTTGGATCCGTAACAAATATTGTTCGAATTGGCGCTTTCCATGGACGCGATGATGCATTTTACAAGCATCAGTATCCAAAGGCTAAACTATGGGCTTTAAAAGGGACAACTTATGACAGCGGTTTAAAAGTAGACCAAGAATTGGTGCCGAATGGCCTCATGCCCTTTTCCACTTGTTCTATTTTTGCTTTTAAAACATCCTCTCAGCCAGAATGTATCTTACATATTGATCAAGAAGGCGGAATCCTCGTTTCTTGCGACAGCATCCAAAATATAACCTCTACAGATGATTTTTATAGCTCTGAAACCGCAAAATCCTTTCATGAGATGGGTTTGGTAGCATCTGCAAACATTTCTCCCATCTGGCTCGGCGCTACACATACAAAAGCATCTGACTTTGAAGAACTGTTAAAGAAATTCACCTTCTCCCATCTCCTCACCGGCCACGGCGAACCGTTGATGGATAACGCTTATAAGAAGGTATCCGAAACTGTTCAACGCGTTTCAGAGTCTGAGAAAAAACCCAAGGCGCGGGATGACAATAAATTCAAGGCTCTCTTGTAGCTTTTGCTTGGAATTGCTACCATTCTGTTTATTTTCTCGTTTTAGAATAGCAAAAACGCGTTTGCTATTTTAGTAAAAACGCGGCACAATAATAGTAAATATGCGATACTTAAATTAGTAGAAACGCGGGAGCTTCTTTCCGATGGTATTTTATCAAAGATGGCAATTAGAAAACATAAAAAGTGCTTTAAAAACACGTCGCGTAGTACTCTTAAGCGGGCCAAGGCAATGCGGAAAGACAACGCTCGCAAAGCAACTTGTCTCTCCTGAGGTAAAATATTTAACATTGGATGACATAACTTTGCGGGAAGCAGCAACTCGAGATCCTCAAAGCTTCGTTCAGCATAAACATGTAACGCTCATTATCGATGAAATACAAAGAGTTCCTTCTCTCCTTATGGCCATAAAAAAAAATGTGGATGAAAATACAAGACCTGGCCAATACCTTTTAACGGGATCAGCAAATATTCAGTCAATCCCAAGCGTTCAAGAATCTCTTGCAGGCAGAATAACAAAGATCCGGCTCAAAACCTTATCCCAAGGGGAAATACAAGGTGCCCGCCCTAATTTTCTGGAGCATGCTTTTAATCAGAATTTTCAATATGCCTATAAAGCAGCAACTCCGGAAGATGTGTTAAGAATAGCGTCAGCCGGTGGTTTTCCAGAAGCCATTCAGTTGCAAGGACGAAGCAGAAGAAAATGGCATTTAGATTACGTAGAGTCTCTACTGGAGAGGGATCTCAAGGAAATTGCTCATATCCACAAGCATGATGCGATGGGCCGACTTGTTGAGATACTTGCTGCCTGGTCCAGTAAATATATAGATATACCATCTATTTGCTCGGGTCTCTCTTTGCGAAGAGAAACGTTGGAATCATACATTAATGCTCTGGAAAGCTTGTATCTAATTGAGCGCATTCCCGCCTGGAGAAAAACCGATTATGATCGTGTCGGCAAAAAACCAAAGTTTTTTATGGCAGATTGTGGCTTAATATTCTCGCTTTTGTCATGGAATCTAGAAAAGATCAGATTTCAATCAGATCCTTTGGGCAAACTAATTGAAACATTTGCCTTTAACGAAGTGTCTACACAGATTGATATCCACAGCGATATGTATGAATTATTCCAATATCGGGATCGAGAGAAGAGAGAGATTGATTTCATTGTTGAGCGGGAAGATCAATCGTTACTCGGCCTAGAAATCAAATCAGCCGCAGTTGTTACAAAAGATGACTTTAAACATCTGCTCTGGTTTAAAAATAATCTTGCCAAAAACAAAGAATTTGTTGGGATTGTTTTATATACAGGTGATTCTCCTCTTTCTTTTGGAAAAGACCTATGGGCTGTTCCCATTCCTATGCTCTGGGGAGCCACAATCTAAAAGAAGCAAGCCTATTAACATGTTGGCATTATGATATACAATTGCTACCATCCGCTCATGAATGATGAAGACTCCTTAAGTGCTCGTTTAAAACGATATGGCCAGGTTTCCACCGCGATGGGAGGTCTTGCAGCTCGTTTGGTCGGGCAAAAGTTCCTAGGTATTGATATAGATCAACCTTCTCACGCGCAAGGATTGACAGCCGTATTGGGCACGCTTAAAGGGCCTCTCATGAAGGTTGCGCAGTTCTTGGCCACTGTACCAGGCGCCCTGCCCCCTGAGTACGCGCAGACGTTTCTATCCTTACAAATGAACGCGCCAGCTATGGGATGGGCCTTTGTACGCCGACGGATGGTGAGTGAACTCGGGCCCAACTGGCAAGGCCGTTTCCAGGAATTCTCCCATGAAGCGGTGGCTGCCGCCTCCCTTGGCCAGGTTCACCGGGCGAAAGATCACAACGGAAATGATTTGGCCTGCAAGCTCCAATATCCCGATATGGCCTCCATTATTCGTGCAGATTTGGGCCAGCTGAAAGTTATCTTGTCCCTTTATGAAACCTGGAGCCAAGCTCTCGACACTGCCGAAGTCCAAGAAGAGATCGCGCTGCGTTTAGAAGAAGAACTGGACTACCACAACGAAGCGCGGAACATTGGCATTTATCAACAGATCTTTTCTGAAAAGCAATCATCTTTTGGTGTCCACATTCCTAAAGTTTATCCTGATTTAACCACCAAGCGCCTGCTCACCCTGTCTTGGATGCAAGGGGAGTCTCTCTTGAAAGAAGTCGAAGCACCCTTGGAAGAGCGCAACACCTTGGCGCGGCGGTTGTTTATGGCATGGTATTACCCCTTCTACCATTATGGGGTTATCCATGGAGATCCCCATCCTGGCAATTATACAGCCCGGGCGGATGGTGAGCTCAATATCCTCGACTTTGGGTGCGTGCGCATCTTCCCACCTTCGTTTATCAAAGGGGTGATTGATCTGTACCGAGCCCTCCAACAGGATGACCGTGATCTCGCCGTTCATGCTTATGAGGCCTGGGGTTTCCAGAATTTAAATGAAGAAATGATCGATATCATCACCCAGTGGGCGCGGCTTCTTTATGGCCCTCTCCTCGATGATCGGGTCCGTCCCATTCAAGATCTCCTCGATGGAAGTTTAGGCTGGGATACCGCCACCAAAGTTCATGCTGAACTTGAGCGTCTCGGCGGCATTCGTCCCCCAAAAGAATTTGTCTTTATGGACAGAGCCGCCGTTGGCATTGGCTCTGTCATCATGCGTCTTAAAGCCGAGCAAAACTGGCATCAACTTTTTGAAAGTCTTATCGAGAATTTTGATGTGAATGAAGTTGAGCGGCGTCAGAATAGTGCCTTGAAGGGAAAACAATCCCCTAAAATAGGTTAAACAATATTCTGAAATTCAAACACCTTAATCCTTGTTATCCTGTTGTTTTTACTTATTTTTTGAATTAATGGCGAAAATTATTGCAAATTTGTTCAATACATTGTACAATTTCATTCAGTGCATTGAATGATTTTGTTCAATCTACTGAACAAAAATGAAGATCGGGGTAAAAATGTTCAAAAGGACCATCTTTCAAAAAATCTTATCCCGACTTCAGGAGCCTCGAAAATTCATCCAGGTTCTTGCAGGTCCCCGACAAGTTGGAAAAACAACTCTTGCTAAACAGTTAGCAGCCGAACTTGACTACCCCGTAATATATAAAACAGCTGATGATGCTGGCTTAAGAGACTCAGCCTGGATTGAACAACAATGGAAATTGGCCCGCATCGAAGCAAATAATACACTGAATAATAGGGGTTCTTTGCTCATATTAGATGAAATTCAAAAAATTCCACAGTGGTCAGAAACGGTCAAAAAGCTGTGGGATGAGGATAAGATATCTTTTACGCCTGTGAAGCTTGTACTACTAGGGTCGTCTACATTACTCATTCAGAAGGGCTTAACAGAAAGCCTTGCGGGCCGCTTTGAATTAACCCCCATTGTGCATTGGTCATTTGAAGAATGCCGGGATGCTTTTGGTTTAACGTTAAATCAATACATTTATTTTGGTGGGTATCCAGAAGCGGTAGACCTCATTCAAGACCAAGAGAGATGGTCGCGTTATATTAGAGATGCTTTAATTGAGACGACAATCTCTAAAGATATCATGTTAATGACAACGATTCTTAAACCAGCTCTATTAAGACGATTGTTTCTACTAGGTTGTAACTATTCGGGTCAAATCTTATCTTTTCAAAAGATGTTAGGTCAACTTCAAGATGCCGGAAATGCGTCAACACTAGCTCATTATCTTGACCTTCTCTCAGGTGCTGGTCTCTTAACTGGTTTGCAAAAGTTCTCCTCAGAAGTCGTTCGACAAAAAGCTTCAAGCCCAAAATTACAGGTTCTAAATACAGCCTTAATGAGCGCCCAACGGCCTCTTTCGTTTGAAGCAACTCGTCAAGACGGTGATCTATGGGGAAGGTTAGTTGAATCGGCCATTGGTGCTCATCTTGTTAATGCAACGAAAGGGAGTCATATAGAGGTTTTCTATTGGCGTGGAGGTAATTATGAGGTCGATTTTATCTTACGCAAAGGTGACGATATTCTGCCCATTGAAGTCAAGAGCACACTCAAAAAGACAAGCTTGCCAGGCATAAGAGCTTTTAACAAACAATTTGGCTCTACAAGCGCGTTTCTTGTCGGTGGCCAAGGTCTTTCGATTGAAGAGTTTCTCCTGATGAACCCCGAGGCTCTATTCTAGAACGGTTTTTGCTTTCACGGCCAAGTCTTTCCAATATTTGGTGAAGTCTTCTTCGGTGATATCTTGGGGAGCATAAGAATAAGCCCCTTGGTATTCAATGCCGATAAAATGAATTGTGGGATCATGCGCTTTCAAGCTCTTCTCAACATCCACAAGGTTTTTCATCCGATCGTCAACCATAACGATAACTTTTGGATAATATCCTGGTTTGCTCATTTTTTGCTGATATTTTTGCCCGAGGTGGGTCAAAAAAGCAATCAGGGTTTCTCCCTTGGAAATTTTTCCTTCTCCATTTGAAGAAAGAACACCATGAAAAAACATGGGATGAGAAGTCGCATAGCGCGGAAAATCCATGTACGGTGCACATCGACAATAACCTTTAAAACTGTCTGTAAAATCGAGGCCTATTTTTTGAAGTTGATCGCGCCTTATAAAAATTCCTTTCTTAGGAAAACCTAAGAGCTTTCCTGTTAAAGTGGCTGTAAATGCAATCGTCCGCACTCCTTTTCCCTGAAGTTCCTTTATAATTTTAGGGGTTTCCTTTTCCACCAATTGGTGGGACGTGGTTTGAACCATGAGAGTGCTGACCATGTCTTTTTGCTCTGAAGAAAGACCTTCAAGGATTTCTTTATACACGTCTCGATATTTTTTCAACGCTGGGTAATAGGTGGCCGGGTGAATGGGTTGCGTGAGCGTCATATCAATATCAAAGGCCGCCAAAACATCACTTGCCTTGTTGTTTTCAAGAACATTTAAGATCTTTGCTTGAACTTCCCTCATACGCTTCAGGGAAATAATTTCAGCTTGGACCTTTCCTATTCCAAGGGTAAGAGCAAGAGTCATAATTGACTTAAAATGCTTCATATAATGCTCCTTTCAGTGAAAGTTTGCCTTAGATATAGCACAAGTTTAGGAGAACTTCAGGCGGTTATCTGGGAAGGGGTTCACTTAAATAAAGCCCTTCTACTCGTTGGCCCCTGTCGCATAACTTCCAGGCGCATCTTCTATGATTTTGGCTTTGGAAATGGATCGAGCCGGCACCAAGCCACCGTTGTAAGGCTCTAACCAGAGTCGCCACTCTTCCCACCATGACCCTGGTTTTTCACGCGCGTTTGCAAGCCAATTATTCGCATCACTCGGCAATTTATCCCCAACCCAGTAGTGATGTTTCTGAGCATTCGGGGGGTTGAACACCCCACCAATATGTCCTGAACTACTAAGGACGAATTTTCTTACCTTTGAATTTGCAACTTGGGTCAATGCATAAACAGACCGCCAGGGCGCAATGTGATCTTCTTGGGCCGCCATTACAAATAGGGGCGTTGAAATCTTGTTAAGATCAATGGGAACATCTTCGATGAAGAATTTCCCCCGCTCCATGAGTCTGTTTTCAATAAGTATTTCAGAAAGATACGCGCTATGCATTTTCGTAGGTATCCGTAACCCATCACACATCCAATAGAGCATATCAAAGGGAAATATGGCTTGTCCCAAAAGGTAGTGATTCACCTCAGAAGACCATATAAGATCATTGGCTCGAAGCAAGTTAAATGCCTGAACCATATATTGTCCTTCAAGGTATCCTTTTTCAGAGACGTATTCTTTAAGCTTCTTGTTTTGATGTTCACTTCGATACAGGCCTAATTCATCCGTTTTGCTAAAGTCAAACGGTGTTGCCAGAAATGTGGCACTCGCTATTGGAGAGTCATTTTTACCTTTTAGGTATGCCATTAAACTCGCCAATATCGTTCCACCAACGCAATATCCAACAACATTGACTGATTTCTCTTTCGTAATTTTACAGACCTTATCAAGCCCAACTTTAACGCCTTTCAAGATGTAATCTGATAAGTTCATTTGGGCCTTGCGCTCATCAGGATTCACCCAAGACATAACAAAGACCGTGAGACCCGATTCTAAAGCCCACCTAACAAATGAATTTTCAACGCTCAAATCAAAGATGTAATACTTATTAGTCCACGGGGGAACGATAAAGAGAGGCCGCTTGGCAACTTGTCCCGTCGAAGGTTCATATTGAATTAACTGGAACAAGTCATTCTGGAAAACGACTTTACCCGGAGTGGCGCTTAAATTTTTTCCCAACTGGAAGGGCTCCATTGGCCCTTTCGGAATTTTATAATGGTGTGGGGGCATATCATCCGAGGATGATTCAGAAACAATACCCGACGTCAGTATTTCTTGCACATCGTGTTTTAAAGGAAAAGTTGCCAAAGATAAAGCATTAACCAGATTACGCGTATATGATGTCAATTTACCTGTAATCGGAGGGTCAAGTTCTCCGATACAACTTGTTGCCTCTTTTAAAAACTGAACGTTCAAAACGTAAGACTGCTGAAGCAAGAAAAAGAAAGGGTTTTCATCCTCTTCGACGGAGTGAAACTGATCTTTCTGGGATTTACCCTTACCTTTCGTCATAGCTTTCCTTTGAAAACGGTCAAGGGTTGAGTGGAGAAAGGCTTGAACATCAACCAATCGAGAGCTCTTTGTGACCTGTTCACTTTTTGACTGGTCGGACATTTGCTGCATTGTTTGGGTGAATACTTTAGTCACATCCTCAGGATTAAACAGTTTTTTATCCAGCCACGGCGAAGAAAGGATGCCCGAATCAAGCATATTTTTCGAAATCATCGTTTCATTTTCTGCGGCCATCTTTTTCCAGGTATCTTTCCACTCCCCAGAAGTTCCAAAAGAACTCCCTGAAGAGGGAAGAGATTTAAATTCCTTTGGTTGCTTCGTCATAGCGATCTGTTCTAAAATAGGGTTGTATACATCTAAGGTAGTGGTAAAAGATTAATAAAATGCAAAAAAGATTTGGAATTGTTATCGCCTTTTTTTTAAGTGCATGCACAACGAATCCAATTCCTGAGGAAAATTTTGAAGCACCTACTTTGAAATTTCCTCTCTTGGGCAATGTGCCTGACCGCCCTGTTTTACCAACCCCAGAAACCCTTTCCCGTCAGCAAAGACAACTTAAAACTGACCATGATATAGCCGTTGAAAAACAAGAAGCAATTTTAAAAGCTAAAAAATAAAAATCAATTTTTCATGACCAATTTCCACTGCAGAAAATATATGGGCTCTGCGTTAATCAAATATAAACTTTTTCTACATTATACTTATTAAGTTAATGTTTAAATATTTACAATGTAACGAAGGAGTTTAAAATGACAGCGAAAACTAAGAGAGCCACGAGAACTAAGCTTGGCACATCAAAGCCGAAGACAAGAAAATTAGCTTCTAATGCTAAATCTTATAGAAGCTCAAGCACCCAAGCTAAGAAATCTGGCAACACTGTAAAGAGAATTGGTGGAACCACAAAGAGAGCTAGCACAAGTTCAAAGACAATCAAAAGAACTGTAAAGGACTTTATGCATAAAGGCATCCTTCTTATGAAACCAACGGATTCAGTGCAAAATGCAGCACAAAAAATGAACGAAAAAAACAATGGCTGTGTGTTCATTAATGAAAATGAGAGAATCTCTGGCGTTGTCACAGCACGCGACATCGTAACAAGAGGCGTTTCTAAAGGGAAAAATTTAGAAGCTCTTAGACTAAAAGACATCATGTCTGCTAAGATTCTTTATTGTTTTGAAGGTGATTCTTTGGAACAAGCAGCTAAAAGCATGGCGAAAAATCATATTCACCGTTTGCCTGTTTTGAACAAGTCTAAAAAGTTGGTCGGTCTTCTTTCCTTGGGAAATATTGCTCTTCATTCAGGTAGCAAAGCCAAGAAAACTGTAAAGACAACAAAGACTACTAAGGCTGTAAGCAAAAAAAGAAAATAAGTAACTCGATTAAGAGTTGCAGAGTATGTAAGTTCAGTACTCTGCAACTCTTTTCTTTTAAGGCTCTAAGGAGCAAAGGAGATTACAATGAAACAATATCTAATTGCCGCTGTTAGCGTGGCAAGTATCTTCGTAACGGCGTGTTCAGCCCCTCGAGGACCTAGAGAAGAAAGTGGTATGTATATAGGTGGTGCTACCGGTGCTATCGCTGGTGGCCTCATCGGTGCTGCTGCTGGGAATACGACTGGTGCCATTATCGGTGCTGGTGCGGGTGCTCTCGCAGGTGGCGCGATCGGTAAGTCAGTCGGTGCCGGCATGGATTCCGATGATCGCCGGAGCCGCAATTATCGCTATTAATCTTGTCCAATACTGCCAAGTGACCTGAAATGACAATTTTCAGATCATTTGGCAGCCCTTTTTAAATATTTTTTTTTAAATTTTCTTCCCTTAATGATAATCTATCCCTCTAATCTAAACATTAAGAAGGAACCAAACACATGAAAATTGCCGTTGCCTCAGACCAGCTGTACCCGGTTCATACCATTGTTTTGGAATGGCTCAAAGAAAAAGGGCATGAATCTATCCTCTTCGGGGCCTTAAAGACGAACCAAGATGAATCATGGGTTCATGCAGCCGCTCATGCTGCCCAAGCGATTAAAGATGGAACATGTAAAGAAGGTATCTTTTTTTGCTGGACGGGCACGGGCATTTCCATAGCAGCCAACAAAATCCCAGGGATCAGAGCTGCTTTATGTACAGATGCCGAAACAGCCCGTGGCGCCCGCATTTGGAACCATGCCAATGTCCTGACACTTTCCAATCGCCTGTTGAGCCAAGATATCGCCAAAGAGATCCTAGCCGCGTGGTTTGAGGCATATGATGCAAAGAAAGGGGCAACAGGGGTTAGTGAATTAGCGGCGTTAGAAGGGAAATAACCTCAAGAGTACAATTCCTCACGAAATTGCGAATTTTTCTGCTCCATTGCGTCCTTTCCTAGCACCAGCAGATGTGCTTCCTTGGCCCTCCCAATCTCCACCGACTTCTTCCCTGAAGGGAAGAGGGGGATGGCTAGAGGCTGCAGGATGCTCCCGTTCAGATGCCCTTAACGTACTGCAAAGGAGCGCGTAGAGGATTAATTCTGGGACAAGAAAATATTGAAAAGCTCTAGAAGTCATCTTTACCCTACTTTTTTATTAAGTAAATTCTATGATTTTCTATGTTTTTGTTAAGGCAAAAATGAGGGTTGTCAAAGCAATTTAAACATGGTTGATAATTGTGGTAAGTCTTACCTAAAAGTTCATCGCCCCCCTTTTAACCACCCCATAACATTTTTCTATTCTCAGAGTCGAATAAGGTTTAAGAATAAAAGCAAAAAGAGGATAAGGAATGACCCCAAAAAACTTGAATGAGCTGTTCGCGCGTCTAGCAACTCAAAATCCAAACCCCCAGACGGAATTGGCTTACACGAACTCCTATACCCTTCTTGTAGCCGTCATGTTGTCAGCTCAAAGTACGGATACAGGGGTGAACAAGGCCACAAAAGACCTCTTTCCGGTTGCCGATACTCCCCAAAAAATGTTGGGCCTGGGTCTTGATGGCCTGGTGAGCCATATCAAAACCATCGGCCTTTATCCCACCAAGGCCAAAAATATCATCGCAATGTCGCAGATTCTGATCAATCGGTTTGAAGGACAAATCCCGCGAAGCCGGGAAGATCTGGAATCATTGCCCGGTGTCGGCCGTAAAACAGCCAATGTCGTCTTGAATGTAGCATTTCAAGAACCTACTATCCCGGTGGACACCCATATTTTCCGTGTGGCGAATCGTTTGAAGCTTGCTTGTGGGAAAACGCCCCTGGAGGTGGAAAAGGGGCTTGAGAAGGCAATCCCTGAAAAGTTTAGAGTCCATGCCCACCATTGGTTGATATTGCACGGACGTTATGTCTGCAAAGCCCGTGTTCCTCAATGTCCCACGTGTGTCCTTAATGACTTATGTCCCTACGAGCCGAAGACGAAGGCGTAAAGATTGCCCTAATTTAATTCAGGTCTACTTGTTGTGGTGTTCGTGGAGTTGGGCCCATACCTCTTTCACCAAAGCTTCAAGCTCAGGAATCCCTTGGCCTATTGTATTAATAGCCTCCTGTTCCGTCGCATATTCACCTTCTTTGACCAACTCAAGTACGGTTTGCCGCAACGATGACTGTTGTGAGGCTTGTTTGAGTTTCTCAACAGGCACACATTCAACAAGATATTCTTGACTACCTACGAGGGAGTATGCGGCTGAGAGTAGACATCTGAACGGAGATCTTCCTACGTTTTTAGCAATGCCCACAATATCTCCTTTGGTACTATAAGGCGGCTCACCTAATGTAGTATTTTTATCATCAGCAATATCCATACAATGTTTATAAGCCCGATAACTGTGGGGATCTGGATTAGGCCCCGTTGTGAAGGAAGGTGTTGTTAACAAAAGACCGGGCGTTGCATAACCCAAGTCTAAGGGAGCTCTATCAAATATTCTATCATTAGCATTCAAAACAGCCATCGTGTATGGCTGAAGCCCCTTGCCATGGTAAAATCTGACGAGGCCAGTATCAAACAATCTTGCAGGCCCAAAGGTGATGACTTGGATATGGTCCCCTGGCACATCATGAAATGAAAGTGTCGCTAACCGCAACGCGGCCAATTGGGCAACAGCCCCTCCCATACTATGACCAGTGATCTTAAAATAGAGTTCCTTAACAGGTTTGCCGATCTTACCTGCATGGACAGCAATGTGACTGTAAATCTCATCCCAACTTAAGGCAAATCGGGCATACGCCCCCCTATGACACCGTGCACCCCCTGCCACAGCTTTCATGTAGTTTGCAGCTACCAAAAAGGCTGGGGGAGTTCCATAATATTTGTTGGAAAGTTCTTTTCCTTCTAAAATTCTGAGCGCTTGGGGTTTACCTTCTGCTCCCATGAAAAGTCCGCCATACACGATGATGACGTGATCCGCATGAAGGACAATAAGGGCCGTTCCATCCTTCGTTCGCAAAATTGTAGCGCCAGAAAGTTCTAGAGTTTTTTGCAATTCGAGTTCTTCTTTAAATAAAACCACGCTTTTTTCAGGAGGATACATTGGCGCATAGAGCATCCCAAGATAGAGGATGGCATGCTTGGCATCAAAGATCGCTTTGGCCTTCGTGAGATCTTCCTGCGGTTTAACAAGTTCCCAACCTTCTTCAATCCCTGATGGCTTTTTGTTTTCATTATGTTGTGCAGCCCCAGTCATCTCAACTGAAAAAAGTACAGCAATGAAAATGAGCAAGCCGGATATAATTTTATTATTGATAGTTGCCATTATTCACACCCCTTTTATTAAAATATAATATAATTATTGAGGTGAAATTCTTGATTTTTGGTTAATTAACGGATTTTAAAAGAAAAAACAGCTTCGCGCCCTTTATTTCCCAGTTTGAAGGCGCTCGACGAGTTGCTGGACCGTTGGAACGAACCCATTGGCATAGTAAGGATCTTTGGCAAAGCGATAAGCTTGGTGACCAGCAAACATGAGCTGGTGATTGACATCATCGCTGTGACTAATGGCCTGGAGGGTCTTTTGGATACAATAAGACCGCGGATCGGCCTTCTTGCCAGTTGATCCTTCCTCATTTTGCGCCCAATTGCTGAAGTTACAGGCAGATAGACAGCCCATGCAATTGATCTGATCGGTCAAAATTTCATTCTGTTGAGGTGTTGTTACAAACACGAGGGTAGAATCCGGTGTGCGCATGGCTTCTGTAAACCCTGCCTTGACCCAAGATTCTGCTTGTTCCTTATCATGGGTGGTCAAATACACCAACCGACCTCTTGCGCCCACAGGAAATCCCTCTGTGTGCTCCCCAACAGGGGCGATGCTATAGGCGACTTGGCGCAAGGACCTTGCTTCCAAATCTAACAAGAAATCATTGCGAACCGCAGAGGAATAAAAACCGGTGGGGCTATAGCGATTCAAACGAATATCACCCTCCTTCAGGGTGAAGAGCTTCTTCTTCCAGGCATCTGAGATGGGGCTTTCTTGAGTCAAAAGAGGGCGCGTTCCAAATTGGAAAGCTATGGGGCCGATCTCAGGGTTGTCCAACCAGTCGTTCCATTCGCTCAAACACCATACGCCGCCGGCCATAAAGATGGGCGTGTTATCGAGACCACATTCTTTCATAGCGCGACGCAACTCAATCACACGGGGCATCGGGCTTTCAGGATGGTCAGGGTGTTCACTATTGGATAATCCATTGTGTCCGCCGGCCAACCATGGATCCTCATAGACAACGCCTCCCAAAGCGTCCGGGAAACGATTGTAGGCGCGCTTCCACAAAATTCGAAACGCACGGGCAGATGAGACGATCGGATAATAATGAACCCCGTAGTGCACACAAATTTCAGCCAGCTTATAGGGCATACCAGCACCACAGGTGACCCCATGGACCAAGCCCTTGGCTTTTGAAAGAACACCGTGCAAGATGGGCTCAACAGCCCCCATTTCCCACAAAACGTTCATGTGGATACGCCCTTGACCGTTGGAACGTTCATGAGCAATTCTGGCTTGGGTAATACCACCTTGTATGGAGAATTGAACCAATTCCTCATGACGTTCGCGGCGGGTCTTTCCATGATAAATAATCGGAATAATATTCCCATGCTCATCGTGCGCGTCTGCGTTGACGGCTGAAAAGGTTCCCACACCCCCTGCTGCGGCCCAGGCGCCTGAACTCTCCCCGTTAGATATGGCAATCCCTTTGCCCCCTTCAACTAAGGGTAAAACTTCACGACCAGAGATAATGACATTTTTCAACGGCTTCATGACAGATGCTCCAAACGAATAACGATGCGCGTCTCTAATTTTTCAAAGACATTTATGATGCACTTTGTTTTTTTAGCGGTATTTTGAAAGGATGGCAAGATAAGTTTGATTTATTTGGGTGGTATTTGTGAGTTTCACACTCTTATCTGGCTCTTGGCTCGGGCTTTCTTTGGTTTAACCGCAACAGCGGGACGTCGCTTGGTGAGCTGGGCAGAGATCTGAGCAATAGCCCCATCGTTGATTGTTTCTTGTTGTTTTGAGGTAAATTTTGAAGTCACTAGCGCTTCAAATGCCACCAAGGTCTGCATGGATGCTTCCTCTTTAATGGTTTGTACCGCTTCTTGATGCATTCGCTTCATCATGTTTTCTGCCGCGTGCTGTCGAGATGTAATCATTTTATTAATCTCCTGCAAGGCTTGCTGGCGCAAAACCATGGCTTGCTCTTCGGTTCTTTTGGCAATGAGCTCTATCTCTTCAACAATTTCTCCTTGTTGGCGTCGTTCGTCGTTCAAATCCTGAATAGCCGCCTCTTTCGCTTGTGTGGCATCCTCGAGTGCTTGACGGATGGTTGCAATTTTTTGATCCAAAGCGTCCATGGATCGGCGGTAACCAAGGCGGTAGGCAATGCCCATAAAAAGGATAAAGCTGATAGCGACGATGAAGGTTGGATCAATCATGATGATTTCTTTCCCTTCTCAAGGACCTCTAGGACAAGTTCTTTGATTTCGGCTTGGCTAAGGGATTGCCCGAGGAGACGAGGAGATGTCGCCTTAATCACTTGAGAGACGAGAGGTTCAATATTTCCCAAAATCTTGTGGGTTTTCTCCTTTAGATCTTCTCGGATATTCTTAGTCTTTAAAATCAGCTCCTCATCTAAAACAGCGAGACGACTTGTTTTTCTATGGTGTATTTCAGCTAATATCTGGTGAATATGTGCATGTGCTTTTCCCCGGGCTTCAGATAGACGCGCGAGATTTTCTTGCCTCAAGGCTTGGCCTTGTGCCCTCAAGTCCTTCGACTGACTCCAGTCTTCTTGAAGACGTTGTTCGCGAATCCCGATGGACGTCGTTAGGCGCGGTACGAGATACCGGGCCATCACGCCACATAAAAAGACGAAACAAATTATCAGCCAAAATATTTGGGATGGAAATGTTGTGACATCAAATTGTGGCATGGCGAAGCATCACCCTATTTTGATAAAATGATCAGTGCTGTCACGAAAGCAAGCAACGCAATAGATTCCGTTAAGGCGAACCCAATTAACCCAACTTTCATCACATCATCTTTAGCCGAAGGGTTGCGCGCTATTGCTGTTATCAGATTAGAAAATATATTTCCCAAACCAATTCCAACCCCTAACAAGGCCATCATTGCCAAACCTGCTCCAATCATTTTTGCCGCTGCCATATCCATGTTTTGTAAGCTCCCTTGTTGAATAAATTAATGTCTCAAGATTCAATGTAAATTCAAGGCATCATGCAAGTATATACAAGTTAATATAGTAAAGATATATGCCTGAAGTAAAGCGATCAAAAACTCAAAACCCGTGATGGCGACATTGATAGCAAGCGCCGCCACAGCCACTGGAAAAAAGACAGATCCAGCCAAAGCAATCGCAAAACTCCCAAAGAGTTTGAGCATGGCATGTCCAGCAATCATGTTCGCAAAAAGTCGGATGGATAAGCTGACGGAGCGCGTTAGATAGGACATAATCTCGATCGGCACCAAAAGGGGGACAATAAAGACAGGCGTATTCGCAGGCCAAAACAATCGCAAGAAATGGAATCCGTGACGGGAAAATCCTATGATTGTCACAAAGAAAAGAACCATTACTGCTAGAGAAAAGGTAACAATGATATGGCTTGTAAACGTGAAGCTATAGGGGATCATGCCCAACAAATTTCCCATTAGAATAAACAAGAATAGGCTGAAAATATATGGGAAATAATCGAGGCCCGCTTTGCCGGTATTGTCACGAATCATATCTGAAATAAAGGTGTATGCAGCCTCACTGATGACTTGTAATCGATTCGGTACCAGGGCTTTTGGGTTGACAGAAAAGTAAAAGAAAGTCGTGATGACAAGGGTTGCCAACACCATAAAGAGGGAAGAGTTGGTAAACGAAATATCCCACCCTGCCAGCTCCAAGTGGATGAGGGGGTGAATCCTAAATTGATGTAACGGGTCAACCATCTTTATCCTCATTTGACGGGGGATTCTTTGGGGCTGATGGGCCCCACAAACCCAGCATACGAAAAATATTCAGCAAACCGGCGCTTGCCCCCAATATAACCATCACCACAAGCCCCCAGGGCTGCGTATTAAACACTGTATCTATAGCATAACCGAGAACAAGCCCAACGAGAATCCCTGATGTGAATTCAAGGCCCACGCGGTACGCAAAACCTAAGTCGGATAAAGGAGAGAAAGGTTTCTTTTGAGGGATTTTTTGACGGCCTTTTGTCACATTCGCACCTTCCTAATGTTGCCCTTAGTAAAAAAGTAGCATAGGTGGTGTTGGTTGCGGTGAAAAAAGTTATCCTTGCCCCTCCTCACAAGCTCCCTGTGAACGGGTGGATTTTTAAGTACTGTTGAATGGCAGGGTTATTGCGCTGTTCTTGCCACAATTCTTGGCGAAATTTCAAACAGACTTCATACATAAATTCAATGTAAGCTTGAAAGGTTTGCTTATCAGCTGGAATCGTCATCACGGAGACGGTTTCTGTTCCAAGATCAATCAGACCGATGAAGCTGAGAAACTCGCGATAAATGTCGAGATCTTCGGCTTGCTTGTCATCGCAGTAGATGACAAGGGTTTTCGCATAGTTGGTGGCGCAAAACAAAAAGAGTTCCTTCAAAATTTTCATTTGATACTCTATCAAAAGGATAACGAACAAGGAATCGTCTTCCATAACAAAGGTATTGAGAAGTTTCTCCTCAATCTTCGGAAAATGACAAATCACAACGCTTTCCCCTTGTTCATCGGGAGAGGGTTCAATTTCCAAGATCAACTCACATCCCAAATAATGGGAAGGATCCTCAACTGTCATCGTATAAAGACCCGGCCCCTGCAAGTGAACGCAAGAACTGAAAGGACCACGAGGTCCTTGTTCAAGCGGCTCTAGCGCTTGTGTCACTTCATGTTGATTTTCTTTTTGAACGAGCTGAAACATTTTTTTGTCATCTCCTTGAAACAGATACATGTATCTATTGTAATACGAATTATGGATACATGTGTCAATTCCAATTTTGTCGCACCCCAAAAATATGTTAATTTTATGTTGTTTTCTATGGAAGTTGCCTAAATGGCCTATGGGAAAAGCACAGGTGCGCTTAATTACGGGATCTTATTGGGTGAAGATCGGGGTCGTGAAGAGAAGAATGATTGGAAGAAATGGTTGGCTGGGTGTAGATGTTTCCAATGGATTCATAGACGTGCCAATGACGGGATACTTGGGCAAGAGAAAAGGCCTCAATTTCTTCAACAAGAGGGGGCATCCCATCATCCGCCCTTAAGGTACAAGCAACAATGTTCCTGCCATCTGTTTTAATAATTCTTCTCAGGGCTTGCTGACCTCGGGACCCTTCAATGATACAAATATGGCCATTCAGCAAAGAAAATTGATTTTCATTTGTGATCTTCTGACCTCCAACAATATCGCCCTTATTGTAAATGGGGGACATGAGGGAATCAGGAATGGTGAATATGATGGATAACGGATTGATTTTCTTAAAATAGATAACTTCATTTTGGATGTTTAAATCGTCGTTAATAAGAGCATCGCCCTGATTTGACGCTTCCGCCTCTTTTCCATAATATAAATATTCAAAGCTGACGTCGATTCCCGCAAACAAGAATATGCGGGAGTATTCTCGTGCTTTTTGAAGCGGGAGTTCCCTTGCCCCCAATTCAAATGACTTTAAAGTGTGTTCATTAATGTTCACCTCATGGGCAAATTGAGCTCGAGAAAGCCCCGTTTGCTCGCGCAAGGTGCGTAATCTGTTCCCACGTTCAATTGCTTCTGTTGTTTTCGCCATATTATGGTTTAACTCTCTGCTTCAGGTAACAAACACTTTTATTTAAAGTTTTCACCCCACAGACCAAAACGGTGAATAGAGTTTGAGTTATGTATATATTGTGCCACAAGGGGCTATTCTTTTTTTTCAAGGACAAAACTTATGAGTCCTCAACTCTTATATTGGCACAAAATTTGATTTTTTTCACTCAAAATCTTAATGCATCCTATTCTTTATAAGAATCAGAGGACATCTTCAACGATACGTTTGCTCTGATAAGCCTAGCTTTTGTTGGGTTTTAAAGAAAGGAATCCTGCCTTACTCTCTAAGCCTTCAAAGTGTCGAATGCCATAGAGATAAGCGATTGTCATCGGCAATGTTATGATCCACAACCCATAAGCACCAAAATAGCTTCCCAGATATACCAACCCAAACGACGTGAGAAGGTACACGCCTGCACGCGAGAAGGCAAACAACAGACTCGCCAGGGTAAAGCGCCGATAGATCGGTAAGTGATAAATAAAGACAGCTTCTGCAGGTACGCTATCAAGAGGCAAAATTAAAATAAGCGTTTGCAACATAAATACATGAAAGGGGGTATTTAAATTGCCAATTAAGAAAGGTAAAGCCAACATCAGCATCACAATGAATATGCCTCTGATTTTGAGGATTTTTACTGGGTGAATCCGATGACTCAAAATCGAAAGTGCCACAAGAGGAATCATGAAGATGATGGACAACAGAAAATTGTGGTAAATGATTTGGGCAGATGTATATCCAAAATCCTCCTTTAGAATGGGGTTAAAATATATATAGCCCAGGTACAAAGACAAGGGCCATCCGCAAGAAACAAAAAAGTATGACACTAGAGTCTTTGCTCTGATGCGCTCTTTCCAAGAAGAGATGGGCGACTGAGTTTCTGGCTCAGGGATGTCATCTTCCTCGTTCAGCTCTGAGATAATCTTTCTCATTTGTTGTCGTTTCAACTCTAGGAAATCGGGTGTTTCCCGAAGCCTTGTTCGAGCAACGGACCCAACAATCGCGATGATTGCCCCAATCCAGAAGGCCATTCGCCAATTCATATCAAAGGACAATACAAGGACCCCTACGCCCAGAGCCAGGGTCGTTCCAATGGATGCTCCGATGGTGATAAAGGCAACTGAGGGGTAAGAAGTTGGACGCCGAACAGATTCTGCAACATAAATTTGGGCCCCTACGATTTCCCCCATCGACGACATGCCTTGAGCCATTCTGCAAGCGATCATAATCCAGGTAGCTGAGATGCCAATTTGTGCATAGGTAGGAAGGTTTGCCATGAGAATACAGGACATAGACATAATAAGAGTTGTTAAAATAATGGTTGATTTTCGGCCAATATTATCTCCCATCCATCCAAAAATTATCGCCCCGATTGGCCTAAAAACAAAGGTAGAAGAAAAGGCAAATGCGGCGAGCAAAGAAGCAGAATAGGCATCTGTTTTCGGGAAGAAAATATCATTCAAAAGAACAGCCATGTGGATATAGAGCATCAGGTCAAAGTACTCAAGAACCGTCCCTATCTGCAACAATCCAATCGATTCTTTCTGCTCACGATTTAGCGACGATAATATCCCCACAACAGTTCAACCTTTCTTGTTTAAGCCATAACCGTTGCTTCTTCTGTGAAGTTCTTTGTCGGTAAAGCTAGATTCCCTGTCTTACGCTCCAGGGCTTCAAAATACAAAACGCCATAGATATAGGCGAGGGTAATCGGTAACGTAATAAACCAGATCCCAAAGGGCCCAAAAGAGTCACTCAAGATGACCAATCCGAAGGAAGTGATGACATACATCATGGCTTGTGTCAGGGCATACAAAAAGGTCGCAAAGGTAAATCTGCGTCGGATGGGCAAATGATACATAAACACCGCCTCTGCAGGGGTTGCATTTAGAGGCATCAAAAGAACCAAAGCCTGAATTAAAAAGATATGGGTTGTGCTCTCGAAGTTCATGATCAAAAGAGGAAGCATTAACATAAAGAAGAAAGTGAATACCCACCTCGTTTTTAATATTCGAATAGGATGATACTTGCTGCTTAACATTGCCCAAGTTAGATTTGCCAATAACACAATCAGAGATAAGAAAAAGTTGTGCTTAATGATGTCCGCTGGAGAATATCCAAAACTATCTTTTAGCGTCGGATTAAAATAGAAAAAAGCAAGGTAAAAGGTCAATGGCCAACCACAATATATTGTGGCAAACGACATTAAGGTCTTCTTATTAACGGCCTGTTTCCATCTCGATGCTTCTACTTTCGCGGAATCTTTTGCACTCTGTATAAATTCCATGGCTTTTTGTAAGTGTTGATCTGGCTCGGCTTCTTTAATAATGCTTAACAGTTCCTCCGCCTCTTCGCGATCATCTCCCTGACTCACACTGGCAATACCTTCTTTGAGCTGTTGTCTTTTCATCTCTAGAAACTCTGGCGTTTCCCGAAGGCGGGTTCGTGCAATCGCCCCAACAAAGGCAATGACAGCCCCAACCCAAAAGGCAAGACGCCAATTCATGTAAAAGGAGGTAACAAGAGAGGCAACACCCAAGGCAAACAAAGACCCCAAGCTTGCCGCGATCGGGATAAAGGCAACAGCTGGATAGGACGCGGGGCGCCGAATACTTTCTGCTACATATATTTCTGCCCCAATAATTTCCGCCATAGATGTCATGCCTTGTGCCATTCTGCAGATGGTCATAATCCAGGCAGCTGAAATACCAATCTGGGCATAGGTGGGAAGATTTGCCATCGTTAAACAGGAAATTGACATGATGAACGTTGTAATAACAATTGTGGATTTTCGTCCAATGTTATCCCCGATCCATCCAAAAATGAGGGCGCCAACAGGCCTTAAAACGTAAGTCGAACAAAAGGCAAGGGCGCCTAAGAGAGAAGCACTGTGCGGGTCGGTTTGTGGGAAGAAGATTTCATTAAGAACAACCGCCATATGGATATACAGCATGAGATCGAAGAATTCGAGAAAGGTCCCGATTTGCAAAAGCCCTATAGCTTCCTTCTGGTCACGATTCAGAGATGAAAATAGCCTCATACTGCCCTCACTTTCTACTTCGAGATCATTATTGCCCTCTATCTTGTGAGACAAATCAGAATTTCTGTCAACTCCCAAATTGCATGTGAACAAAGCGTGATCATTATTGATTTAAAAAGGCAATTAGCATTATATATTGCAAAACATATATTTCATTTAGCTTGTTTTTCTACACATTTATTTACAGTCATTTGTGCCAAACACAATGAATCATAAGTCTTAAAGATGATTTTTACATGAAAATAATAATTATTTTGAAATAAATTTTTGTAATTATTAGAAATGAAGGTTTGCCGAGTTGACTCTTCTAAAAACCTGCGATCTTAATCAGCGCACCCTCAGGATAAAGTCTATACTTGGTAGTTCGTTTCCAGTACAAACTTGAATCAAAGTAGAACGATAACGCTAAACTATCAATAAGAATGAGCTTTACATTATCGCTGAGATTATATATAAATAAAAAATTACAGGCCTTTTTGTATGGGCTCAAGACTACAATAAAAAATAAAATAAGCCATTATTTATAAAAATACCCCAACTTATCAAGTGTTAACTTTAAAAAATGAATTAGGATACTTAAAATGAACATAAAATTACTTTCCCTTGCTTTCATAACAAGCATTACCTTTGAAAATAGCGCCTTCAGCATCGATATAAACAATTTAAATGGCACCCCCCCTCCGGAGCAATCCGCCGCGACAACACGAAGCAACGCTGGTCGAAATCCCCGCCCTATCAAAAATATGGCTGTTGCGGCTCCTTCCGTCTCATTTTACGAAACCGCCTCTAGCCCAAGCTCAGATGCAATGGATGCTTTCACCAACAGTTCTGCCTCCTCAAGCGCAAGAGGCAATACCCGTCGTACTACGACAGCATTTTCCGGACTAAGACGAGGTAATCATACATTATCGCCCGTAAAGATTGATCCTAATTTTGAAATAGGAACTTTTTCCAAGATGCAGGGTTCTATGTACGTACGTGATGTTTTTGATGCTTTCGTCCCACCACGCTATTTTTATTATGGTGACGTTAAAACAAATAGATACCGGAGCTACTTAGCTGATGATGGTGAAGTATACACAATTCAAGATGTCGTCGGTGACGGCCATTGTGGTGACTATACTCTATCCATTGACCGACGAGACCTTGTTGCTAAGACTAAGGAAAAATTAGAAGAAAAGGACATTTCTGTTATGTCCTACGCCGAATCTCTAAAAATATTCAACCAACCAGACTTAATTGAAGATTTAAAAGAAAATTGGTTAGACGCAAATGTTCTTGAAAAGGATTTGCACGCTGAGAACGGGAATATTGGTTGTAACATACATTTGGCTGCCTATATATACCGCTTGAATATAGAAATTTACGTTCCTGACAAAAATTCTCATGTTTTTGATGAAGCTTCACAAGAAAATACCATTGACCGAATAAAAATAATGCTGAAAGCAACCTACAATCCCGGAGCACCCGTGATTCGATTAATTCACAGAGGAGAGCATAGAGGCAATCATTTTCGATACTTATATAACAAAGATAATTTGCAGCCTGGAGAAGAACTTAAAATTAGGAAGCTCGAGTATGCGTTGCGACAAAAGATTGCGGGCGTAAGTTATGAGGATACTCATCGTGAGATCTGCTCTTCTCAGCAAAAAATTAATTCAGAGAAAGCAAATTCAGAAAACCTTGATTCTTCTGTAAAGGGTTCAAACTTCCAGCTTATGGATCAAGATGACTTTACAATTGATCTAATTGAAAGAGCTATTGAACAAGGTTGTGACTACGAGAATCTTAAAGATATGGGATTTAATGACGATCACATTAAAGCAGCAAAAGCAAGAAAGCAACCCTTCTAGCTTGTGAAAGGATACCCATGATGAACATAAAATTACTTTCCCTTGGTTTTATAGCAAGCATAGCTATCGACCAAGGCGCCCAAGGCATAGATCTCAATAATTTAGATGGCGATTCACCGTCTAAACCACCCTTGCGAACAGTCAGTGTGAGAACATCGCCACCACGACATACCTCAAGAGATAATATCTCTGCTGTCACCACTAGACCCAAAGCTGCAGGTTTAACTGCCTCTACAAGACCAAGCAGAAGGGGCTCCCCAGGAACTCAAACCCTTCCGACGACGCCCCCCTTTACCTTCAGCTCAACTCAACAACCAACTTCATATAGAAGAGGTCCTACAGACTTTAGCTTTTCGAAATCAAAAAGCAGACTCGAAAAGGATAAAAGAACGGTTCTCTCCCAAGGACAGCGGATATATGATTTGTATTTGGCACCGCAAGGGTCCACAGAAATGGAAATTAAATGGTCTTCGGGGAAAGATTTGAACTGCTTTTTCTACAGCATTATTCGAGAAGATGAGGCTCTCCTAACAACTGTTCTGGAAGATGCAGCCTTAGCCAAAAAGCTTTTAGAGACCCCAGAATCTGGTGGAAGGCGAGATTTTGGACCTGTTCGTCGTAAATTTTATCAAGATATTTTGGCCCACCTCGACCGGTTGATTCCCATTGAAGATATTAATAACCGCGCCGACCAGCAGCCAACGATACGGGATATATTACAGCAATATGTATTTATAGAAGAGGACCGAGGGAAAAATATTGATTTGAAAAGTTTGTATAGCCTCCATACGCTTCACGATATTTTTGCTGTGATTTTTGCAAATTTGTATAAAGTTCCTGTTCATGTTATGTGCCCGATGAATACAAACGCTGTTAGATGGGTTCCATCCCAGGATACCATTATGGAGACAACCGTCAGCGCATCTTTTGCGGAAATGAGAGGTCAAGATCCAATCTTTATTTATCATGAAGGCGTGGGTGGCATTCATTATAGTAAGTTAAATATCATCACCCCTAACCAGGCTTCTACAAGCTCAAGCGAAACAACGCCTCTACATACACCAAGAGAGGGGGATTCTGGCTGTTCATCTCTTCAATCAAATCCAAAAAATCCAGATGAGACAGACAGCATTGGAATGATAAAAGCTCTAATGGATTCATTATTAGTAAATGGAACACAAATAACTTTTAAAAACTTCCTTGAACTTGGATTTGACAGGGAAGATATTTTAAAAGCCGGCGTCAAACCCGCTCACTAACCTTGGAATCGTAAGGTGTTACCCCACCTTACGCTTTTAAATTTCACAAGGCTTTCCCTCCCCTTTTTATATGTTTAACATTTTTTCTGCGTTTTAACCTTCCGTTAAGATCACATCTCCTAAACTAAGGATAGTAAGGCAAAAACACTTTTTCAGGAGTATCTTATCGTGATTTATACATTGAAATCTGCAGGTCCAAAGATAGAAGTCGATATGAAGGGTCGTCTGACTTTTGCTGATTACAGCAGCTTTCGTGAGATTACTCAGATCGTGACAGATAACAATAGCAAGTGCTGTTTATTTGACCTAACAGAACTTGAATTCATCGATTCTGCAGGCTTGGGAATGCTTTTAATTGCTCGAGATAAACTGCAGTCAGTAAACGGCAATGTTATTTTGAAAGGCGCCCAAGGCCAAGTCAAAAAAATGCTGGATCTCGGGAGATTTGATAGTTTATTTAACATAGAGTGAATTTGATGCCAATTGCTCCATCTGAAAAAGCTCAAAAGAATAGTGACCAACTGCAGCCTTTTGCAAAGGCTGTAAAGAAGGCTGACTCAAAATCTTCTAGCCTGGAAGAAAGAGCCCTCTTATATGATCATAGTCCGACGACGCAAGATCTGATTGATGCGATTCAAAATAACTATACAATACTCATTGAAGATACAACCCTGAAACATGGAATGAGTGGCTTTGAAGCTCCCATCGGAGAGTTTGCTTTGTCTTTGACAACACTCACCGCGTATATCATTGATATTATTGCCGTTCTCGACCATTTTCTCCTTCATAAAACTGTTCTTCATCCTGTTTTATGTGAGCAAATTCTAACTTCAACACATGAAGTTGTCACAAACGCAATTTTATGGAGCAATTTAGAAGTTGACTGCCCCAATAACCGGGAAAAATCACTCAATTTTTGTGATTTAATCAAAGATCGATTAAAGAATACAATTTTGGCTAGACGCTTGTTGAAGCTGAATTTTCATGTCAACCCAGAGTCGGTGGATGTTGTGATTATCAGCTCAGGCAAAGGGTTTGATTGGCATAACGCCGTTTCAAAAATTTCCAGTGACTTTCAAGGCCTCGCTATTATAAATACTTTTGCAGATGAAGTTGTGGTCCAAGATCAAGGAAAAGTTCTTCGCTTGCGATTTTTCACTTGAGGCCCAACATGCTGAATAAGCAACTCAATATCGGACAAAGAAACGCTGCCTTCTTTGATAGCCGCATTTTGGTTGTAGATGATGCTGCGCTCAACCGCGAACTTATCCTAAGCTACTTAGAAAGTGCCGGGTTTAAGAATCTGGACGTTGCTGTAGATGGCAAGGAAGCCTTAACAAAAATTGAAACTTTTTTTCCAGACATCATGATTTTGGATCTCGTCATGCCTGAGATGGACGGGGTCCAAGTGATTAAAGCTTTGCGTAAGGACATGAACCTAAAGCACTTACCCATTATTGTCCAAACGGCGTTAAGTGAACCGGAGCAACGCATTGAGGCCTGGGAATCTGGAGCAAGCGACGTCATCACAAAACCCATTCATCGATTGGAGCTCTTATCAAGAGTAAAGGTACAACTCGAAAACTCCATCCTTCTACAAGAATTGGAAGAATACCAGAAGGTGGCCCAAAAGGATATTGACCAGGCCTTTGAGGTTCAGCAGTCACTTCTTCCGTCTCCTGAATTGGTAGCTGAATTGGAACAACGTCATAACATAAAAATCGACTCGTTGTTTGTGCCTTCCCGCTTTCTAAGTGGGGATATGTGGGGCATTTTGGATATTGGACCAACACAACTTGTCATCTGGATTTGTGACTTTTCAGGTAAAGGGATTCGGGCCGCTTTGCACACCTTTCGACTTCACACACTTATACAGGAATTTAAACATTGTGCTGATGATCCTGGAGAGATTATTGATGCTTTGAATAGTCGACTGATCAGCGTCATGCCAGCTGGGCAATTCTCCACATTTCTGATTGGCGTTATTGACTTTAAAACGGATCTTTTCACCTACACCTCAGCAAGTGCAACACATCCTCTCATTTATTTCCCACAAGAAAAGAAATTTGAAGTGGGAGATGGATCGGGAGTTCCTTTAGGCATTGTTGCCCGACCAAGCTATCCTTTAAGAACCATGGCTTTCTCAAAAGGGGCATCTCTTATTCTATACAGTGACTTACTTTGGGAATTTAAAGCTGTTCCGGGTGTCTTTTTGGATGAAGGCAACCTTGACAGCTTTGCCAAAGAACTGGATGGGGAAAGAGTTGTACAAACGGTTCGAGACCAAGTTGGCCTTTTAGGAGATCCTTCTTTTTCCGATGACCTAACCTTAATTGAAGTAACCCGAATACCCGAAGAGAAGTTAGAAAGATGAACACCAGCGTAAGAAATGTCATTTTTAGAGATATTTTTCTTTATTTTTCCATCGCGATAACGATATGCCTTGGAACAATAATATTTATTACATCATCAAGTTATTGGATTATTCGATACCATGATTTTACAGACTCTCGCGTGCTCGTGGAAAATGCTCTCGATAATGAGACAAAGAAGCTTTTAAGTCTAACAAAGGGGTATGCCACAGGAAATTTAGTATATGAAAACCTCGTTTCAAACCCAAATGAAAAGTGGTTTATTGATAACATAGCTGAAGACCTATGGAAAAACTTTGGTGTGGATTTTGCTGGTATCATTAATGCAAGCGGAGAAACGCTTTTTCTCAACACCCAAGATGAGAATATTCGAAAAAACATAAGGTCTTTCCAAAACTCCTTTCAAGGCCTTGTAGAGGGGTTAAAAAAGAAAGAGAATGGGGAGGTATATTATAAGATTATTCACTATAAAAATGTTGTCTATATCTCATCAATCTCTAGAATTCATAGCTTTAACAAAAGTGAACAACTCGGTAACGACAAGCCTGCCTACTTGATTCTTACCCAAACATTGGATGATGACTTTTTCCAATCCATGAGCCAAACTTTTGGAATTGATGGATTGCGATATGTCAAGAAAAAGGATGAGGCTACCCTCATTGATTCACTTTATTTACCCTTGAGGGATGATGGTGAGACGGTTGGCTACCTCACTTGGCTGCCAAAAAATACAGCGCAAGCGCTCTTACCTAGCCTTCTTCCGACAGGAATATCCGTTACCTTATTGTTGTGTGTTATTGGAGTTTTCTTAACCCGAAATGTCATGCAAGCGGCTTCTTCGCACGATGAATTAATCCAGGAATTAACAAAAACATCGGAACGCTTGAGAGATGCCAAAGAAGTGGCAGAAAAATCAAGCAATGCAAAATCAAAATTCCTTGCAACAATGAGCCACGAAATACGAACACCTATGAATGGCATCATAGGTATGGTGAGCCTCTTGAAGGAAACAGCTTTAAATCATACTCAAAATAACTATGTAAATACGATCTACGCCTCAGCAGATGCGTTGATGAATATGCTCTCAAGCATTTTGGAATATAGCAAACTTGAAGCAGGCCAAGCGGAATTATTTCTAAAACCCATCAACGTGGTAACCCTGGTTAAGGAAATACATGGCCTTCTTGTTCCTACGGCAATGCAAAAGAAGTTGAAATTTGAAACCTTCTTTAGCAATCATTTGCCAGAAAATGTGAAGACGGATCCCGTTCGCCTTCGTCAGATTTTATTGAATCTGACGACAAATGCACTGAACTTCACCCAAAAAGGTCAAGTGCAAATAAAGGTGTCAACAGTTCCTTTAAGTGACCAAAAGCAAGAAATTATATTCCAAGTTAAAGATACAGGAGCTGGTATTTCTGAGGCTAATCAGGCCCATCTTTTTGAAGAGACTTATCAAGGCACCACCTCCACACTGGCTAAGACGCAAGGCACGGGATTAGGGCTCAATATGGTTAAGAGCCTTGTCAATTTAATGGGGGGAAAGCTCGGTGTTGAAAGCACCCTCGGACAAGGAAGCACCTTCTGGTTCAGCATCCCAGTGGAAGTTTGTGATCAAAAAAATCCATTTCCTTCCGTTGAAGTATGAGCTTTCAAGGGAAAATGAGAGAAGATAAGAATGAACGAAGAGTTGTCATTTTGACACCTCGAAACATCAAGGATTCAGTCATTTTTCTTGATTTCTCTTGCCTTTTGAGTCAATTTCAGATAAATTTATTACAATCAATGACGAATCCCTTTTCGATTTATTTGTCAAAATCATAATCACAATTGTGAAGTTTATTCCTCTATCTGTTAAGGAAATCAAGTAATGACGCGCGACTTAATGACGAAAGATGTCTGGATATTTATCCTTCGGTCCATACGGCCCTTTCCCATCGCCATTGGAACGATGGTGTTTATGGCTGTGTTTTGGGCGGTTGATTTATCTTTGCGCCCCTACATATTGAAAGTCATTTTGAATCGTTTGGCAGAAAATCATGGAGGTGATATTTTCTCCTATCTTGCTGTTCCAGTCCTTTTCTTTATGTTTCTAGCCTTCTTCATGACCACTCTTTCTCGCATTTATGGGTACTATGTTGAAATAGATATGATTCCTCGCCTTCGTCAGCAACTCGCCCAAACAGCATTTGGCAGCTTTTTGAAGCAAAGCCATTCTTTTTTCCAAAATCAATTCTCAGGAAGTTTGGGCAACAAAATTAATGATTTGAGTAGCGATATTCCAGAACTTTTGCAAACAGTGATTGACCGCTGTTTTGCGAGCTTCTTGGCCCTCTTGGTAGCTATTGTTACCCTTTGGACCGTGAGCACTCAATTTGCCCTCCTCATGGCCGGTTGGACCTCCATGTTCTTGTTGGGATCCCTCTTCTTTTCGAACCGCCTTATCACGCTTTCTGATAAATGGTCAGAGTATATTTCCATGATTACCGGAAAAATTGTGGATTCCCTTTCCAACATTTTGTCCATTCGTTTGTTTGCGCGGTCCTCTCAAGAGGCTAAAATCCTTAAGAATACTTTTGATCAAGCAGTGGTCGCAGAGCGGAAGCTTCAATGGACCTACTTTTGGGTTTGGTTCATTTATGGATATGCCTTTGTCATTGCTCAAGGCTTTAATGTCTATTTTTTGATGAAGGGGTATCAAGAAGGAGTTATCTCTGTTGGTGATTTTGCGTTGGTATTAAGCATCAATATTTCGATCGTCGAATTTTTGTGGAATGTAACGAAAGATTTCTCTCAATTTTCCAAATCCTTTGGCAAGATCACACAAGCCTTGCGCACCATTATGTTGCCTGTTGAAATCGTAGATCAGGCGGATGCAAAGACACTCCATGTCAAACGTGGGGAGATTGCCTTCAAAGATGTTCGGTTCCATTACAAAGGAACGACCCCTCTTTTTGAGAAGAAAACAATCATCATAAAACCTGGTCAAAAGGTTGGACTGGTTGGCTTCTCTGGCAGCGGCAAAACCACGTTTGTGAATCTGATTTTACGCCTTTATGACGTCACATCAGGACAAATCTTAATTGATGGCGAAGATATTCGCACCGTTACCCAAGATTCTTTGCACGAAGCCATTGGGATGATTCCTCAAGACCCGTCGCTCTTTAATCGATCCTTGCTGGAAAATATACGGTTTGGTCGTTTAAATGCCAGTGATGCTGAAGTGAAACTTGCCGCAAAAAAAGCCTATGCACATCTCTTCATTAAGGAATTGGCTGATCAATATGAGACCCTTGTGGGAGAGCGGGGCATCAAGCTTTCGGGTGGCCAGCGTCAGCGCATCTCCATTGCACGGGTGGTTTTGAAAAACGCTCCAATTCTCATTTTAGATGAGGCCACCTCGCAACTTGACTCGATCACAGAAACACTCATTCAGGATAGCCTTTGGGAACTGATGCGGGATAAGACAGCCCTTGTGATAGCCCATCGTCTCTCAACATTGCTAAACATGGACCGCATTTTGGTCTTCGACAAGGGCAAAATCGTGCAAGACGGAACGCATGCAGAGCTTCTTGAAAAAGGGGGACTCTATAAGACATTATGGAGCACGCAAGTGGGTGGATTTTTGCCCCAATACAAGAAGCCGAAGTAACGCGGATATTCACGCTTATGGACAATAGCACCTCAGAAAAGCTATGGTGACCAAAATCAACCCCTGACTTTAAGAACGAACTCCATGAATAACGATTCTTTACCCACCCAAAGGTATGTGTGGGGCCGCCGTCAGTCGCGCCCTCTTAAAGATAACCAACGAAAAGCGATGGCGGATATATGGCCAAAAGTCTCTCTGGAATTGCCAGAGCAAGCGATGATCAACCCTGACGATTTATTTTCCCCTCCCCTCAAGAGTTTATGGGTTGAAATCGGCTTCGGGGGGGGAGAGCATCTTGCCGCCCAGGCTATCCGCCATCCGGATGTTGGATTTGTAGGGTGTGAGCCCTTTGTGAATGGGGTAGCAACATTGGTGCTGCAGATTCAAGAGCAATCCTTGCAAAATATCCGCATTGTCAAAGATGATGCGCGCCTTCTTCTGGCAAGACTGCCGGATCAGTCCGTAGGAGCGTTTTTCGTGCTGTTTCCCGACCCTTGGCCAAAGAAGCGTCATAACAAACGCCGAATCATTCAAGATGCCTCTGTGGATGCGTTTACCCGCATCCTAAAGCCGGGAGGATCGTTGACCATGGCAACGGATGATGCAGACTATGCTCTTTGGATGCAAGATGTTATGTCTCGCCACCCAGAATTTGAATTGGTTTTGGAGAGTCGCACCACCATTTATGAGCGCCCTGAGAACTGGCCGATCACGCGCTATGAACAAAAGGGCATCGCTTGCGGCCGCGCGCCTGTGTATTTG
The DNA here is from genome assembly GCA_019746225.1 of Alphaproteobacteria bacterium. Taxonomy (NCBI): domain Bacteria; kingdom Pseudomonadati; phylum Pseudomonadota; class Alphaproteobacteria; species Alphaproteobacteria bacterium. The sequence goes on from JAIESE010000038.1 coordinate 40,411, forward strand.
GTTTATAGGGTGAAAAAGCAATAAGAACCATTAACTTGAAACACACCCCTCACCTGCTCCTCCCGTTGGCTTCGCCGCGGTGAGTATCGACCTCTCCCACAAGGGGAGAGGTGAAAATACAAAAGGTTATATTTTATGAGTCAGTTTTAGGATACGAAAGATGGCTGTTCTTTACCTCTCCCCTTGTGGGAGAGATCGACACGAATCTTTGCTTCGTGGCGGGTGATGGGTATTAAAGATGACTCCCCCTAACCCGCGACTTGTACCTTATTTTGCAGCTCACTTCTGTTTGACATTGTGTTAATAATGTTAGCGGCTGGAATTTCCTTTAGATCGATATGATCCTTATTATTTTGATGGTCAACAATCACATAGTCATGGGTATCGCAATATTCCTGGCACCACTTTTCTCTGAGCTCTGATACATTTACATCAGCAGTGACCGGAATTTGAATAGGGTTGTGATAATCGCCTTTTGAAATCTCGATTAAATCGAGTTCTTGTTCAAAAGCTTCCTTGCCAACCTTGCTAAAAGAGCGCTCGAGAGTTTTGTGGAAAATATAGGATAATCGCTTGTTCGTAAAAAGAACGAAGGTCCAAACATCTTGTGAAAAAGAAGAATTGGACTCGAGGAGCTTGGAGCTCTCAGTTGTGTTGATGTGATTAAATAGCCCATCGTAATCTTTAAAAAGACCGATGATGGTTCTGTCAGGGCCAAAGACTTGTATCATTTTCAAGTTCTCCTTGTTTTTATTCCCCTTTAACGGGTGTTTTAATCAAGTTTCCTCTTAAATGCCCACAGTTCTGGTGATCAGGCATATGTCATTTCAAATCTTGAATCTAAAAGCCTGAGCCCCAATTAAAACTCATCATGGAATAGTGACGGTATCCATCAAAAGAGGTACAACCAAGGTTGCCCCGTCATCCTGCAAGTCTCTCATCTTCCCTATGAAAGGGAGAGATTATGAGCCAAACTTTTGATCCACGATGAGCGCGCTTTTATGAGCAGGCCCATAGCTTTTATCAATTTTTGCTATTAAGGTACAATCGTATAGTTTATTTATTATCAATGTATACCTGTACCTATTACTCTGCCTCATAAGTATGGAAATGTCAATGAAAATGTATAAGATTTTCAATAACTAAAGGAGAACTGCCTCATACAGGGCGAGGATTTTTTGGGCATTGGCAGTTTTGCTTGTTTAAGAAAAGAGGCGAGAGATGCGGCCTAGTGTCTCATCAAGAAATTTGTTTAAAAACAATAGCATCCGAGAGGGGGCGCGATATTTCCCTTCCCATCCCTTCATCTTTGTCACCAACAATGTGATTTATGACTCTATTGTTGGCATACAAGCTGGAAGACCCCCCACCATCGAGGTTTATGGCTGATTCGCACCCAAGATTTTTCAAGAGGGTAGCGAGCTCTAGCAAAGACAATCCGACTGCCGTGCCCTCCCCCCTAAACTCCTTAGCAACGATTTCCTTCATTTCTGTCATCGTAAGGTCACTCAACGAGGTTTTCTTATATTTCCACATAATTTTAGCTTTATTGTTCCCAATCACGGATTTGACTTCCTCTAGCGTCACTTCTTTCAAGGGTTTCTTGTACACATGTTCTGCCACAACAATGACGACTGTCCCATCTTTGCGGATGCCAAGCGCGGTTCGTGAATGAGGTGATTTATAAAAATCTTGTTTATTATCCTCAAGAAGGGGGTTGATGTTCCCGTCTTGAAGCAAAATCGGAATTCCCATGACCGCAGAATATCCCGTCGACTTCGAAAGATCAAAAGGCTCCAAATGAATTTTGACACCATCCCCAACGGCAACTGGACCATGTGAAAACTTTATGGGGAGAGAAAGAACGAACCCCTTTTGAGGGATGAGGATATTCCCGTGTTTTGAAACTTCAACGACCTTATTGTCTTGATCTATAGCGATTTCCTGGCGCTCTTTAAGGGGCGTAAAGGTACGGGCCCCCCAGGTCTGCGAATACAAAATAACATCCCCATTTTTGCACAGTTTGTTCACTTTCTGAGGCGTGAAGGTATTTTTTCCTATTTTGATTTCGAGACGGGGCAAAACTTCTTCAATCTTGAAATTCTTTTGATCATGAATCAGACACGCATGTTTTTGAAGGGTGAGACCCACAATCTGTTGATTCACAATCAGGGTGCCACTCGGCATGCCATCTTGGGTGTGACCTATTTCAAAAAATCCCCCATTGATCGCGATATCGGCCCCGGTTCGTTTGGCAATATCCTCTATGGTTTCGCGACCCCAGACTTGATCGCGAGCTTTAATATAGTTGACGGTGTAATGTTGAGGTTGAAAGGTGATGATATGAATAACGTGTTGATCGCCTTTTCGGCATTCATAGGTATGGGCTTGAATGGCGCTGCAATTCAGGAGCAACAGCCATCCTACGATGATTAAAATATTCATTCCTTAAGCCTTTACAACATTATCCTTTTGCCCTGAAACCCGATGCATGGCATTTCGAGTATCAATCACGAGCTTGCTATGGGTACGAAGAAAATCATAATCAATATTGTCATGATCCGTGCAAATCAACACCGCATCGTACCCATTAAGGGATTCTTTGGTCCAAGCAACGGACTTCTTTCCATTGATGAGGGGATGTTCACGCGATTTGTGAACCACGGGTACGTAAGGGTCATAATAGTCCACATGGACATCTTTTGAGTGAAGTGTCTCAAAAATCGCAAGAGACGGACTCTCGCGAATATCATCCACGTTTTTCTTGTATGCCATACCAATCAGAAGAATACGAGAGCCACTCAAGGCTTTCTTAAACCGTATGTCGAGAGCTTCGCGCAATTGGTTGATGACGTAATCTGGCATGGCCGTATTCACTTCACCTGCAAGTTCAATAAATCGTGTGGAAACGCCATATTCCCGCGCTTTCCAGGTAAGATAAAAGGGATCAATGGGGATACAGTGACCGCCCAAACCAGGTCCTGGATAAAACGGCATGAACCCGAAAGGCTTGGTCTTTGCGGCATCAATGACTTCCCACACATCGATGCCCATTTCGGAATAGATGACTTTCAATTCATTCACCATGGCAATGTTAATGCACCGGAAAATGTTCTCCGTGAGTTTAACGGCTTCTGCAGTAGCAGCGGACGATACCTCCACCACTTTCGGAACAATTTGGGTATAAAGCGATACAGCAAGGGTGCGAGAAATCGCATCATCAGCGCCCACGACTTTAGGAATTGATGAAGTTGCATATTGGGGATTCCCAGGATCTTCCCGTTCCGGGGAATAGGCCACAAAGAAGTCCTTGCCTGCTTTTAAGCCCGACCGTTCCAGGATCGGAATCACGACCTCTTGCGTTGTCCCCGGATAGGTTGTGGACTCCAACACAATCAACTGCCCTTCCCGCAAATTAGGCAGGATGGTCTCAGCGGTTGCCACAACATAGCTCATGTCTGGCTCCCGATGACGGGTCAAGGGCGTGGGCACGCAAATCAGAATCGCATCCATTCGCGCCAAGTCCTTCGCATCGTGCGTTGCTTCAAACCGCTTTTCCTTTAAGAGCTGTTCCAAGCTTTCTTGCGGAAAACTTTTGATGTAGGACGTTCCTTGCTTCAAGGTCTCCACACGCCCCTTGTCCACATCAAACCCAATGACGTTGAACCCCTGGTCTCCTAAGGCTTTGACAAGCGGCAAACCGACATAGCCCAAGCCCATGACGCCAATGGTTGCTTTACGGTCCAGAAAGGCCTGATTCAGTGTTTGGGTGGATAGAGTTGACATGATCGCCCTTTTGTCTTTGATGGTATTGGTTTTTATTACAAGATCTGGGACAAGATTACAAGGGAGGTTGGGGGTTGAAAGGCTTTCTCAAGGACAAATTGTTTCATACAAATCCTTCCATTGTGGATTCATTGACTCAATAAGTTTTAGCTTTTGCTTCCGAGAACCCCCTTTAAGCTGCTTTTCTCTAAAGATAGCCCCTTCCATAGAGCCCCCTACTTCATAGTATACAAGCATTTTGCACCCATGTTTCTGCGTAAAGCCGTCAATCACACCTTCCCGATGTTGATAAGCTCGTTGGACAAGGTTGGAAGTCACCCCAACATAAAGGGTTCCGTTACGATGATTTGCCATAATATAAACCGCAGGTAGTTTCATTTCAGGTCGCAATTTTCTTTAAAAAATCGTGCCTCAATATAGCATAAATTATACAACGAAGCTCATGCGACAAAAAAATCCAGGGCATAGAAGGTAATCCTTGTTCCCCTGAACGTCATTGCGCGGAGGATAGCCGAGCGACAGCGATGGCGTACGACAAAGCAATCCAGGGGCAGCAAACGAAATTCTTTAATCTTCTATACAAAACCATCGGTCGTCATTGCGCGGAGTTAAGCCGAGCGACAGCGATGGCGAACGACAAAGCAATCCAGGGGCAGCGTGATAGTTCTGGAAGCATTGTTCGATTCAGACATCACTGAAGTCCCATGTCCTTGGCCCCTGGATTGCTTCGCATGCGCTCGCAATGACGGTGGGGAGGTTTGGTTTTATAACACCCAAAACCATTTGCTTAAGAGATGAGTATCCATCTTTTTTCATTCAATTCTTGAACGAGTTTATCTTTTTGGTCAGAACCAAACAGATGAGACCATAGTTCATCAAGACTCTTCACAGCAATCCATTCTCCAATAACTCTTCCGGCCAAAGGTAAAGCAGAAGCGTATACGCGTTTAGTCTGTAAAGTGCTGTCTTTATAATCCTTAAGTTCATCATCTAGTGAATTTGCTTTGGTGTTAATTGATCTCCTTACGCTCTCAATTTTTTCTTTATCTTTTTGTGAAATATTGGTATCTGCAAACATCACGATACTTTCAATAAACCCATTCACTTCAGCAGCGAGTTGATTGTGATCGTTTTTAAGTTCTTTTGACAAAGTTGGTTTTTCTTGCTCGTGATATCGATCAGAAATCCCTTTTAATTTTCCAAGATCATGCAGCAATAGAGGATCAACTTTTTCAGCAAATGCCTCAGTGATTAAACATAGGGTAATAATAAAAAAATATCGGATAGGGTGTTTCCAGGACATCGCTCAACTCCTTACTATTTGGATATGTGTCTACGATGGAAATTATAATGTATTATGCGTTAATAAACCCTTTAGGCGCCCCTACCCCTCCCAAACCATGGTGTCCATTGCATATTTTGGCACAACCCCAAGGTCAGTGGATAATTTCTTCAATAAATCAGGCGTTTTATCTGTGGACTTGCCATCGGTGAGCAAAACCTCGTGATGAATGCCACCCATGACCAATGCGCCATCGATGCCATTGCTCATGGCCCCCTTGATGTCGGTCGTCAAGGAGTCTCCAATGGCCAAGATGCGCGAAGAATCAACACCCCCAAGAAGCGACCGAACTGGCTTGTAGATCGCCGGATACGGCTTACCATGATAAAAGACATCACCGCCCATTTGTTCGTAGCGTTCTGCCACGCCACCACAGGCTAAAATAATTTTCCCATCCAACACAATGACCCGATCCGGATTCGCGCACAACATGGGCAATTTGCGGGCAATACCCGTTTCTAAAATCGCTTCATAATCCTTGACATCGGCCAATTCAGCACCGGTCATTAGGAGAAAATCTGCTTCATCCGGTGAGGTTACTTTTCTGTAATCTAAATCAGAATACATGGGGTGATGAAACTCTGGACCAATAGGGAACAAGTGCTTTCCAAGGCGTTGATGCCATTCATCCGGACGGTTCTTCAAGCCTTGGTGGGTATCTTCGCCGGATGTGTAAATATGGGTGTAAAGGGAGCGCGGAAGCCCCATGTCTTCCAAATGAGCCTCCGAGGAAAAGACTCGACGGGGAGAATTCGACAGCAGAAGCGTTGTTTTATTTAGATTTTTCAGATGTGTCAGCGTCTCAAGGGCCCATGGATAAGGCTTTCGCCCATTATGAATGACCCCCCACAAATCAATCAGAAATGCATCATATTGATTAAGTACCTCTTTAATGCCGGTGATAAACTGTGTTGTCATGAGAGTCTCCCTGTTGAAATTAAAGGAAACCTTAAGAGAAAAGCTCTTATATCGTCAAGGGAAATATGTAAACAAACCTTTAGGATCGTCTCATCCGATTTTTATTGTTTTCTCGAAAACCATCTCCCTATATATGTAACAAAAGGAGTCGTTATTATGAATCAAAGCACTGCACAAGCCTTAAGTCCCCATGGGCGTTTAACGGCTTTACAGGCCTTCAAGGCCAAGTTCTCTAACAAGGTCATTGGGGCCACATTTATGTTGCTGTGGGCGCTTACCTTTAGCACCGCCATGGCTTTTGCGAAAACGTTGTCACCGGAAGTTGATAGTGTCATCGTCCTTTTCATGCGGTATTTCTTCGGCCTGCTTTTCTTCTCCCCCTTTATTCTTCAAGCTGGCATCAAGGGCTTCACCACGTCCCGGCCGCTGCTTCATCTCATTCGCGTGACCACCTTGGGCATCGCTGTCGGATGCACCTATTTTGCTTACCGAAATTTGCCCCTGGCTCAAGCGACGGCCATCGGCATGACGGGACCCTTATTTACAACAGTTCTGGCCGTGATTCTCTTGAAGGACAGTGTTCCCCTCACGAAATGGTTGCTCATTCTGTTGGGCTATGCAGGCGTGATTGTGACCGTTCGGCCCCATGAGATGGCCATCAGCATTGGGGTATGGGCGGCTCTATCAGCCAATTTATTCGCCGCTCTTTCCATGATTTGTGTCAAGCTTCTCACCCGAACCGAAAGCACGTTTACGCTAATGTTGTATGCCAACACGGCAACCACATTTATCGCAGGCCTCGTCGCCATTATGGTTTGGAAAACGCCCGCATTTTGGGATGTGATGGCCCTCATTGCGGTCGGTGGCTTTGGGGTTCTCTCCCAGTTTTGCAACGTCACGGCCTTAAGACACGCCAATCCGTCATTTCTAGCACCCTTCGAATATACCCGCATCTGCTTTGCTATTCCCGTCGGATTCCTCTTCTTTGATGAAATTCCCAACATTTGGGTCATTTTGGGAAGCCTCATCATTATTGCAGCAACCTATGGATTGACGCGCGTTGAAAAATAAAGAGTTCAGTTAAAAATTTAATTACAAAAACCCCAAAAAAGAGTGTTTTTCACTTCTAATATCTACAAATCATTATGTTTATTAAATAAAAGTAAATTTAACATCAAATCAAACAGCCACAATAATACAATTTACAAAAAATAATTCCAATAATGAACTTAATACTATTGAAATATACACAAATTGTTTTATATTTTTTATTATAGATACAATGTATTTGTATTACATTAATGTTGTTTGTTTTTCTAAATTGGGATCGGCCTTGGTTGTTAAACCATTCCCCCTCCCATCAATATGGGGAGTGCGTGTTATGGCTATAAAAATCAAATTCGGAACGAATAATGACGATACAATTGACTATTCATCTGGCCCTTACGTGAATTATTACCTCATCGTTTACGGCGGTAACGGCAACGACCTTATCAAAGGGGGAAATAAGAGCGACATTCTTTTCGGGGGTCAAGGCAATGACACCATCTTTGGTGGGTTTGACAATGATATTCTCTGGGGAGATTCCGGAAATGATATCCTTGTAGGGGATATTCAAGGAGCTTCGTCTTCGCCTGGGGAAACCGTAAATTATGGGAGCAATATTCTCTATGGCGGCGGTGGCAATGACTTACTTATTGGAGGCGTAGGGGGCAATGGCTACGCTGTTCCTGTCCTTGAATCTGGCACCTTTACACTATATTATGGCCATAACCTCCTGGTCGCTGGCTCTGGAAAAGAGATTTTGATTGGCAGTTTCGGCAATATGAGCATCATAGAAGATAATGTTGCCTACACTCGAGTTGATGGTGGAAACACCCTCATAGGTGGAAAAGGCGATGCTATTCTTGCTGGTAACCGAGCCTATATTCAAGCTTATACAACACACGATGTTTCTCCCACAATAACTCACAATGCAAGTCTTCTGATAGGAGGATCCGGAAATAATATCATGGTTGGAGATGAAAAATTTAATGAAGTCAAACATTTTGGCGCCCAACCAGACGGCACTGTCACGGGGGTTAATTTCGCTGAAGTTGAAATAGGAATAGGTAGCGTTCTAATCGGGGGGGATAAAACAAATTTTATGGCTGGTGGCCGTGCAAATGCCATTAATACTTTTACGAGTGCAACGCTATCAAAATATATTGAAGAAGGGGATGATACTCTTGTCGGTGGAAAAGGTAATGATACCATCATTGGGGATCGAGAGGGACAGAGCATTTTTCTTTCTGGAGTTAATGATTTTACCCAACTTTACCAACCTCGTGGTGATGATGTTATCACCGGAGGGGGAGGCAATGATATTCTCATCGGTGATGATAGTACAATGGGTACCGATTATGTAAGAACCCCCAATTTGTTTGGATCTCAAGGGTTATTCACCAATACTGACCCAAGTGTAAAATTCTATGGCGGCAATACGTTAAATGGAAACGATACGCTCCAAGGAGGCAAAACGGGTGATGATATCATGTGGGGAGATAATGACGTTTATGCAAGCCCAACATCACCTACTTTCTTGCCAACAGTAGCCAATCTTGCACCAGGAACCCACACAGTATCTCTTTCTTTGGATGGTAGCAATATTCCGATTGTTACCATTGATGGTCATACGATTATTCACACCCCTCAAACTCCTCAGACTATAGCGACAGGGACGTTTACGAATGTTGTCGCTTCCGGAGAATGGACGGATGGCGTCTCAGTTTTCGGAATTTCAGGAGCGACTGTTCCTGGATCAGACACATTTGTGTTCGATGTGGCCAAAGGCTGGGGTCGGGATACCGTGATGGACTTCAATGGACTTGTTTCTGCTGGCTCTTCGTCCTCCAACATAAATCTCTTGGAGTATTATAACAGCCAAGGTGTATTTGCGCCTCAAGTGGTAACCGTGAGCCAAACAGACAACCTCCAATTCAAAAACGTGCATCATATCGCTGGAAATACCTTTGCCTACCAGGATGTTGACGCTCAAATTCTCTCTATTACGGCGACAACAGCAAGTACGCCGGCAGTAGGGAGCAACACAGGGAGTCTTGGTGCATATTTCACAAATGATACCATAACAAATCCAAACCTGAATCTGTCCTATGAAGCGCCATCAGCAACAGGTCCAGTCACCCATACCCTTGGAACGATGGGTGCCTATGAATCTGCTAATCTGTTTACGATTCCTGTTGGTGTGGTAGATGTCGCTTTTAAAAATGGAAGTCATATTATCTTTGCTGACGTGAAATTTGACGCAACACATGCTTACACCGGCATCGAGGATCTCTTTACAACATCCGCAGCAACGTCCACGTCTCACGACGTGAACTTACTTGCTGCACAAGCCCATGTTGTCATTGTCTAAAGAAATGATGTGTTGTTGAAAAAATTAAGGGGCCCTGCCGGGCCCCTATTCTTTTGCTAAGAGTACAGATACTATAACTAGCTTTAAACCTGCTTCAGCCCCTACTGATTTACAGCCATACTGCTGCGCAGCAAGTTCTTGGATAGATAATCTTCCACATGAGAACGAAGATCTGTAAGCTGGCCTGCGAAGAAGTGATCCGCTTGGGGGACCAATCGGTAGTCAATATTAATGCCGCGTTGTAGTTGCAGCTTACTCACGAGATTGGCAACAGAAACATGGGGGACGATATCGTCCTTTTCCCCTTGCAAAATAAGGCCAGGAACGGGACACGGAGCGAGGAAACCGAAATCGTAGCGATCCGCCGGCGGGCTGATAGACACAAATCCTTCCAATTCCGGGCGGCGCATGAGAAGTTGCATGCCAATCCACGCCCCAAAAGAAAAGCCGGCGACCCAACAGGCCGACGCATTTGTGTTGTTGGCTTGGAGCCAATCCAGGGCGGACGCTGCATCATTCAGCTCCCCTTCCCCATTATCATAAGTGCCTTCTGAGCGGCCCACGCCGCGAAAATTGAAACGCAAGGTATTGAAACCGCGCTCCGCAAAACTTCTATATAGCGCATAAACCACTTTGTTATTCATGGTTCCCCCAAATTGAGGATGGGGGTGCAAGACGATAGCAATGGGTGCTCCGTCGCGATGGGTTTGGTGATAGCGTCCTTCAATCCGACCAGCGGAACCATTAAAAATTATTTCTGACAAAACGTTTCCTCCTCCCCAATGAATTCTAAATCTTTCAAAACGAACTACCTTCAAAACAATACTTGACCAAATTGGTCGGAATAGGTATTCCTATTCTAGATGAGGGTTGTTCCCTCACTTGATAGCGCACATTTAGTGATATCGCAAGAAGTCTAGCATGGCTTCTCTGAAAAAGGTGAAAAATCGAATGCGTTTAAGTACAAAAGCTCGATATGCCGTTACAGCAATGGTCGATGTGGCTCTGGAAGATGCTTCTGGGCCTGTGTCTTTGACTACAATTGCAGAACGTCAAGAACTCCCGCTGGCTTATCTTGAACAGCTTTTTGGAAAATTGCGTAAAGCAGGGTTAGTAAAAAGCAGTCGAGGTTCTGCTGGCGGTTATGCGTTAGCCCATAAAGCTGAGGATGTTCGTATTTTAGATATTATTTCAGCGGTCGACACGCCTTTGAAAGCAACGCAATGTGATCATGAGTCGTCGAAAGGATGCCGCATGACAGGGGAGCGTTGCTTAACCCATGATTTGTGGGAGGAGCTTGGCGCCGTCGTTCAATTGTTTTTGACACGGATCACCCTTGCCGATGTTTGTGAAAAGCGTATTGCTGGAATGGGGCGTTTCGGCGCCTTTATGGACCCTTTACCAAAACACCATCAAAAAGCATACGGAGAGAAACCTTTTGATCAAAATCAGGTGGTTACATGAGCCTTTATTTAGACTATAACGCCTCAACGCCCTTATGCGGGTCGGCCAAACAAGCCATGCTTGACGGAATGGCGTTGGGCGGAAATGCGTCTTCTGTCCATCAATTCGGACGACAAGTGCGGCAAAAAATTGAACAAGCCCGCCAGGACATCGCTGATTATTTTGAAGCAAGCCCGGCAGGTGTAATCTTTACCAGTGGGGCAACAGAAGCCAACCATTTAGCACTATGTGGGTTTGAGGGTGGCGTTATTATTTCAGCCATCGAACATGATTCGATTGATCAAGCCCGCCCCGATCGGGAAGTGTGCCCGGTTGATGGTATGGGAATAATAGATTTAAAGGCTCTTGAGGCCTTGTTACAAAATAAGAGTGGACCCGTTTTGGTCTCCGTGATGGCTGCAAATAATGAGACGGGTGTCATTCAACCCCTCCCTCAAGTGGTTGCCATTGCCAAACAGTACGGAGCTTTGGTCCATTGTGATGCCGTCCAAGCCATCGGGAAAATTCCGCTTTCTTGGGAAGGCATTGATTTAATTTCAATTTCTGCTCATAAACTGGGCGGGCCACAAGGCGTGGGCGCTTTGGTCATGCGAACGGATGTTGCCTTAAAAGCCCAATTGCGCGGGGGTGGACAGGAAAGATCCTTTAGATCGGGTACGGAAAATTACTTAGGGATCCTCGGCTTTGCAGCTGCTTTGAAAAGGGCAAAACCCCAAGAGTGGATCCCTGTTAAAACGCTGCGTGATGCCCTTGAAAAGCGACTTAAAGAGAAGAACAGTGAAGCTGTGTTTTTGGCAAATGAAGCTGAGCGCCTGCCCAATACAGCCATTATCGCCATGAAAGGCGTTAAAAGCGCCACCCAAGTGATGAATTTTGATTTAAAAGGGATCGCCATTTCGGCAGGGGCCGCCTGCTCTTCTGGTAAAGTGAAAAGCTCACGGGTTCTAAAAGCCATGGGTGTGCCAGATGCCCTTGCGGATTGCTCCATTCGGGTTAGTCTTGGCGTTGATACGCCCCCCGAAATGGTCGATCGATTTTTAGACGTTTGGATAGAAATATATGAAAGAGCACATGCTCCTTCAAGTTTTGGAGAAATAATATAATGACAGCAACACAACAAATCTACCTGGACTACCAGGCAACCACCCCTTGTGACCCACGGGTCGTTGAAAAGATGTTGCCTTTTTTTACAACAAACTTTGGCAACCCACATTCACGAAACCATCCCCATGGCTGGGCCGCTGAAGAGGCCATCGAGGTGGCAAGAGCTCAAGTAGCCGCGCTTATTGGCGCGGATCCGCGGGAAATTATTTTCACAAGCGGTGCCACGGAATCAAATAACTTAGCCTTAAAAGGCGTGAGTGGATTTTATCGGGAAAAGAAAAACCACATCATCACTTGTGTCACAGAACATAAGTGTGTGTTGGACAGCTGCCGTCACCTTGAACAGGAAGGCTTTTCCATAACCTATTTGCCGGTCACACCAAGTGGGCTCATCGATTTGGATGTTTTACGAAAGAGCATTCGCCCCGAAACAGTCATGGTTTCTATTATGGCGGTGAACAATGAGATCGGCATCATCCAACCCATGGTGGAAATCGGAAAAATATGTCGAGAAGCGGGCGTATTCTTTCACACGGATGCAGCGCAAGCGGTTGGTAAAATCCCGATGGATGTTGAGGCCATGAACATTGATTTGATGAGCATCTCGGGCCATAAGATTTATGGTCCCAAAGGCATCGGCGCCCTTTATGTTCGCCGCAAACCGCGGGTCCGTCTCCAAGCTATTATTAATGGGGGTGGACAGGAGCGGGGCATGCGATCCGGCACTCTCCCGACCCCTTTATGTGTTGGTTTGGGCGAAGCTTGCACCATTGCGAAGCGTGAAATGGAAACAGAGGCAACACATATAAAAGCGTTGAGCAATCGTCTTTATCAAGGGCTGACGAAGCAATTGAAGGATGTCCATTTGAATGGAGAGGGCGCGCCACGTATCCCTGGGAATTTGAATTTAAGTTTCGCTTATGTTGAAGGGGAAGGCCTCATGATGGGCATCAAAGACCTATCTGTATCCTCAGGCTCCGCCTGCACCTCATCCTCCCTTGAGCCTTCTTATGTGTTGAGAGCGCTCGGTGTGGAAGAAGAAATGGCCCACACCTCTATTCGGTTTGGAATTGGGCGCTTCACCACAGAATCTGAAATAGATACGGCGATTGAACAAGTTGTTTCCGCTGTGACGCGCTTGCGCGAAATGAGTCCCCTTTGGGAAATGGTTCAAGAAGGCATCGACTTAAGAGATATCAAATGGTCAGAACATTAAATTTAGGAGAGAAAAATGGCCTATAGTAGCAAAGTTATCGATCACTATGAAAATCCCCGCAACGTTGGGGCATTTGATAAAAATGACTCGTCTATTGGAACGGGACTCGTTGGAGCCCCAGCTTGTGGCGATGTGATGAAACTTCAAATCAAGGTAAACAAAAACGGCATTATCGAAGATGCGAAGTTTAAGACCTTTGGTTGTGGATCCGCCATTGCCTCCAGCTCCCTCATCACAGAATGGGTGAAGGGCAAAACTCTGGGAGAAGCCCAAGCGATTCGAAACACCGAAGTCGCTCAAGCCCTAGCTTTACCTCCTGTTAAGATTCACTGCTCTATTTTAGCAGAAGATGCAGTAAAAGCAGCCATTGCAGATTACCAGGCCAAGGCTGGTAAACCCGAAGGACCGACAGTATAGGAATAAGGTTATGAAAGAAGCCCCAATTACATTAACGGATGCAGCCTTCGATCGTGTGCAAGCTTTGCTGGCTCAGCGGGGGAAGCCATCCGCTGGGATTCGCATTAGCATTCGCACAAAAGGGTGTTCTGGGCTATCCTATTCCATAGAATATGCAGACGAGAAAAATCCAATGGATGAAATGATGGAAGTGAATGGGGTGACGATACTGATTGATCCAAAGGCAATCCTCTTTATCTTGGGTACTGAAATGGATTACGTGGAAGAAAAAATGCAGTCTGGGTTTGTCTTTCGAAACCCCAATGCAAAAGGCCATTGTGGTTGTGGAAAGTCCTTCCATGTCTAATCAGACCCTGAACCCTTTTGAATTGCTCGGATTAGAACCAACCTTTGATGTTGTACCAACCTTACTTGATAAGGCTTATTTTTCCAGGCAAACCCTCTCTCATCCAGATCGTTTTATTTATCATACAGAACCAGAACGCCTTGCTGCATCTAACCAAGCTTCCGCTTTAAATCATGCTTATGAGACCTTAAAAAATCCCGCTTTGCGGGCGAAAGCTCTCTTAAAACTGCGCGGCATTGACTTCGGAGATGACCCCAGTAAGACTGTTCAGGATCCCATTATCCTGGAAGAAATGATGGATTTGCAAGAAAAGATAGAGGAAGCAGCCTCCCCAGACGATTTTAAACGCATTGAGAGCCAAATTCAGGAACGATTAAAGGATGTTATGACGGCCTTTTCAAGCTCCTTACAAAAGGATCAAGACAAGGATCTCTTAAGGGGGTACTTAACACTGACCTATCTGTCGAAAATGATCGGGGATTTAAAAACCCGTCAGCGACAATCCTCTGTCAAAGTTCTATAGAGGGAATCGCAACCAATGCTTTTACAAATTACAGAACCAAACAGAAATCTCGTACAGGAAAAATTGTCTCAAGCTCTTGCGATTGGGATAGACCTAGGTACCACAAATTCCGTTGTCGCGATTTGTGAAAATCAAAAACCAGTCATCATAACGGACGCTGAAGGAACGGGCCTTCTTCCTTCCGTTGTTGCTTATCTTAAAGGGAAAGCACCCATCGTTGGAGAAGAAGCTCTTAGCCTCATTGATGAAGTGCCTGATCATGTCGTAACCTCCTCAAAACGCCTCATGGGAAGATCTACACAAGAAGCCCTCACGAGTGCGGGAAAATTCACACCCACCCAAAATGAACAAGCCACAGACACAATGGTGCAATTAAAAATTGGGGAGACGACAAAAACACCTGTTGAAGTCGCAAGCGACATTTTGCGGACACTCAAACAACGTGCAGAAACGTCTTTAAAGCAAGCCATTGAAAAAGCTGTCATTACCGTTCCAGCTTATTTCGATGAAGCTGCGCGACAAGCAACAAAGGATGCAGCAAACCTTGCAGGATTGAAAGTCTTACGGCTCATTAACGAACCAACAGCGGCCGCGCTCGCCTATGGTTTAGATCAAGGGCTGGAAGGCATTTATGCTGTCTATGATTTGGGGGGAGGGACATTCGATATCTCCCTTTTAAACATGACAAAAGGGGTCTTTCAAGTGCTGGCAACAGGGGGCGATGTCACACTTGGCGGAGACGATATTGATCGTTTGCTCGTGGAGTATTTTCATCATTTATCTCCGGAAATTGATCTCACCCCAGCGCTTTACAAACAAGCCTTGAAAACCATGCGATCTGCAAAAGAATATTTAACTCATCAAGATTGTGGAATGTGGGCCTTGCCTGGCGGGAAGGACTTTCCATTGGATCGATCGACCCTTGAAAACTTGAGCGCACCCCTCGTCGAGAAAACAATAGACATTTGTCGCCAAGTATTGATTGATGCAGACTTAAGCCCCCAAGACCTGAAAGGTGTCGTCCTTGTAGGAGGCGCCACCCGCATGCCCCTTATCGAAGGACGTGTCACGGAATTTTTTGGGCAAGATCCCTTAAACCATGTAAACCCTGATGAAGTTGTTGCTCTTGGCGCAGCCTTACAAGCGGAAGCGTTGACAAAGGGCACCGACACACTGCTTTTGGATGTAACACCGTTATCCTTAGGTTTAGAAACGATGGGCGGCATTGTCGAGAAACTCATTCCCCGAAACACCCCTATCCCAGCAACTTTTTCACAAGAGTTTACCACTTACCAAGATGGTCAGACCATGATGAAAATTCACATTCTTCAAGGAGAGCGAGAGCTGGTCGAAAATTGTCGGTCTTTGGGCGAATTTACATTGAATGGGATTCCCCCCATGGTTGCAGGAGCCGCCCGAATTATGGTTACCCTTATGGTGGATGTGGATGGATTGCTCACCGTCAGTGCCACTGAAAAAACAACAAATACACGCCAAGAAGTCACTCTCAAACCCTCCTATGGGTTAAGCGAGGAAGATTACCGACGCATTTTGGCTGAAAACATCATTCATGGGGAAGGCGACATCAAAAATCGTCTCTTAATCGAAACAAAAGTCAAAGCACAACAGTTGCTTCACCAGCTGGATACGGCTATTAAAGTAGATGGAGATTTGTTATCAACCGTTGAACGAGAAACTTTAGTTAGGGCCATGGAGGCTTTGGAGCAACGCTTGACAGATGCAGATCAAGACGTCATTGTGGAGCGACAAAAAATGTTAGAGTCTATGAGTGTTCCTTTCGCAACGCGACGCGTTAAACGCCTGGTTGGCGAAGCCGCCGATGGCCTTTCGCCCGCAAAAGAGTAAATTATAAGTTGGAGTTTTAAAAATATGCCGAATATGACATTCATAACCCCGTCCGGAGATCGCGTTGAAGTTGATGCGCCCATTGGGTTGTCCGTCCTTGAAATTGCCCATCGTAATAAAGTCGAGCTAGAAGGTGCCTGTGAAGGTTCTCTTGCTTGTTCAACCTGTCACGTAATTATTGAACCCGAATGGTATGACCTCCTTTCAGGTGCCACTGAGGATGAGGAAGACATGTTAGATTTGGCCTTTGGTTTGACGCAAACCTCCCGGTTAGGGTGTCAAATTATCATGACAGAGGAACTCAATGGCCTCGTCGTCCGTTTGCCAGCCGCTACCCGCAACATGATGTTATAGGTCGAAAATAACAAAGGTTATAATTTTTGATGACCACGAGACTATCACCTCTATTTAAGACCTACCACGTGTGGATATGGACGCACCTCGGCGCTGTAATCATGGCATCAATGCTCCTTATTGATCCTAAGTATTGGAAGGTTCTGACCCCCTATTCAGGCTATTTTTCGGTAGGATTCTTAATCACCGTCTTATCTTTAAGCCCTCTCAAAAAACTCTTCCCGAAATGGATGCTCATCACCCTTTTAAATCGACATCGTCAAGAATTCGGCGTGGCCTGTTTTTTTTACGCAACAATCCACATCATTTGCTTTGTTATTAAAAGAGGTGGCATCCTAGAGACCCTGCCCTACGCCCTTCATCCCGCCATTGCGCCAGTGATGTTGATTGGATACCCAATCCTCTTTCTTCTCGCTATAACGAGCAATAAGTATAGTTCTAGGAAGCTTACCTTTCTAAAGTGGAAAAAATTGCATAAAAAGGTTTATATCGCTGAAGCCGCCGTGATTATTCATATGATTCTTGTTGGACAAAAGTTTTGGGCAGCCGTCCTCTTTACCCCCCTTTTAATCTTGCAATTCTTAAGAATAAAGAAAAAATAAAGGAATTTAGGCACTTTGCTCCCCCTCTCGCTTCAGGATCGCATTCAATCTCTTCTTAAAACATCCGAGCTCAAATCCTCTCTCATTACAGCCCGGGAGAAGCTGACGATGCGCTATCGAGAGAAGAATGGCGGTGGATTTGCTTCCTCATCTGAGGCCCTTGCTTATGTTGCCGCAAGGCTGCCCGCTACGTTTGCCGCGATGCAAGCAGTTTTACCTCAAGTTCCCCTACAAGACATTTCTACTATATTGGATTTAGGTGCCGGACCTGGTACCGCTGCTTTGGCAGCTGGCCTTCAGTGGCCGGAAGCCGAAAGGGTTCATTTGGTTGAAAGGGATGGTTTTATGAGTGAGGTGTCGCAAAAGCTCCTTCAAGACCTACCAGAGACGAACCACCAGACACTTACTTTCCAATGTGCAAACCTCTTAACTCATTCTTTGCAGACGCGCTTTGATCTGATTCTCTTGTCATACGTGTTAAATGAACTTTCTCCAGAAGACCAAACGGATGTTTTGAAGAAAGCTTGGTCCGCAACAGAAAAAGGGCTGGTTATTGTGGTACCCGGAACACCCCTCGCGTACAAACAATTGATGGATTTGCGAGATCTCCTCATTGCTGAAGGTGCCTTTATTGCAGCACCCTGTCCACATCATGATGCTTGCCCATTGAAAGAAGGGGATTGGTGTCATTTTTCAACGCGCTTATCACGCCCCGCTTTTCATCGTGAAATTAAAAAGGTTTCACTACCGTACGAAGATGAAAAATACAGCTTTCTTGTAGCATTACGTGATCCTGTGGCGAGGGCTCAAGCTCGGATCATTCGAAAACCAATATTACGCTCTGGTCATGTAACTTTAGATTTATGTACCCACAATGGGCTGAAACGCCAAACCGTTTCCAAAAAGGATAAGGCTTTGTATAAACAAGCCACGAAGGTTGTTTGGGGGAATAGCTGGAAAGGGTGATCAGGTTGTCAAGGAGTTCTCTGAAATACCCGAAAATCCTTTTCATTGTAAGTTAACGATTCTTCCTGTATACTGAAAGATGGTGCTGCTAGGTTTGACGGGGTTGCATCCCCGGACCCTATCTAACTTCTCGGAGACTGTCCCTACCAAAACCGTGGTTTTGGCACATGGTTCCCACCTGCTTGTCAGGTCGCGAGAGGAGCTATACCCCGCCGGCTCAAGTGGCACCAATTTTTTTTTATACTTCTTAAATGCAATGATCTTTTAGATTATAAACAAAACCATGTTGTATAGATTTTTTTAAATTAAAACAAGAAACTAACATGACCATGGTCTCAGGTCTCAGCTCAAAAAAAGCTAATTTTTAGCTAAAGTACCTTTGCATGAGAGGAAGAATAGCGTTTATCAACGACTCTAGCTATGGTTACTTTGTTGCTATAGTGCCCTGGGATGTTTCTATCCCAAGAAACGTTTGCCGCATATTCTATCCCATACGGCTCAGGTGCAATGCCATTCTGATTAATTTGTTCGATGAGATTTTTCATTTCTTCTAAACCTTCTGGACTTCGAAGGTACGTAATATAAGGAAAATTGGTTGGACGTTTCTCAGCTTGCGTCAAAACGTCATTTTCTGAAAAAGGAGCTGTCATTCTTTGTCCATCATCGCGTTGGAATTTTGTACGGCTATTTTGCTGACCTACAGAACTGTCGGGAGTATCTGAATTCATAGCAAAACAGGGCATTCCAATTATAGAACAACAAAGAAAAAAACATGCAGTCTTTAAACTTATAGATTTCATTTTTATCTCCTCATCAATTTTCATTTATAACTTTTATTTAAATAAAATTATTAAAATTTCGATATGAATCTATATCATAATTACAAACATATTTCAATATAAACTTTATATCTCAAGCTATTAAAGGGTTAACATTATTCATTTTTATAATCACAACTCCAGGGTCTTTTTCCAAGAGACTTCCGGACGGATTTTACACAAACCTCTGTTTCAGAAATCCATATTTGATAAGTCCCATCACGTTTTAGGGTGTAACGATCTATTAAAATTTTTGGTTTTGACCCCAATCTTTTACAGTCCTTCCAAGCGTATCCTGTCGTAACCAGCGCTTTAACTGAGCATCTTTCTCTTGTCATTTGCAACGGGGTATAAGGGGAAGAATAGGGGTGATTGATTAACAAGACAGAGCCCAGTTTTACACGGGTTTCAGGCCATTCTCTTAACTCTCTCAAACCCAATTCTTTCATCCATTGATCAGTGAAAAAGCGCCCGCGCTTTAAGTCTGAGACATAGAGAATATTATCTTTGTGATATGCCAAGACACTACCATCGCCAGCCGCATAAATTGACGGTTGTGAAGAGAGCAAGGGCGTGAGACACCCAAGACCACAGAGAATGAGCCCACCCCATCTCCAAGACCTTTTCCAAAAACAAACCCACAAACCTCCTAAAGTAAGGAGGGCCAGAAATGCGGGTGGCGGCGTGGCAACCACAATAGCAGCACCGGGCCAAGAGGACACCATCTTTGCAATCTGTATCAAACTTTCCAGTCCAAAAGAAAATACGGAAAAAATGAGGGAACTCCCCCCAAAGGGAAGAGTGAGCACACTTAAGGTAGCCGCTGGCATGATCACGATGCTGGTTAAAGGAATAGCAAGAAAATTGCCAACGATGGTTTGCAATGTAAATCGATTGAAAATGGCCACCGTATAAGGGGTAGTCGCCAGTGTGGCCACGAGGGTGGTCGCGATAAGTCCTGTACCATAAGCCACGAGACGCCGGAAATACCCCCCTTCTAAAGACCATTGACGCAAAGGGGCCCATCCCCCCTCATAGGCCGCAATTAATCCCACAACCGCGGCAAAGGAGAGTTGAAAGCTTGCGGACAAGAGACTTTCTGGTCGAAAGAGCAAAATGAGTGTGCCGGCAATAACAACCAACCGCATGGACAAAGGATTGCGGTCCAACAGAATCCCCACCATGACAATGGTAATCATGACAAAGGCCCTTTGACCGGGAATCCCAAATCCGGAGATACATAAGTATGCAAATGTCGCGAGGATCACCAGGACAGCCGTCCATTTCTTGATGGGGTAATTTTCAGCAAGAAAAGGAATGAGAGCGAGGCTCCGTCGAAAGACCAAGAAAACCAGACCCGCCACAAGTGTCAAATGAAGACCCGATATGGCAAGGATATGAGCCAGGCCTGCATCCGTGAAGGCTTGGCGAATGATGGGGAGTATGCCGGAACGATCTCCCGTAATCAGAGCGGCCGCAACCTCACCGGTTTGGCCAGGAAGAAGACGGCGTATAGTTTGTGTCAGACGATACCGCATAGACTCGAGCCATAGATACTTATCGTTCTTATCAATCACTTGAATCGGTCCCTTGATACGACCAGTTGCCCCAATCCCTTGAAAGTAAGCTTGACGTCGAAAATTGTAACCGTACACACTCACCGGGTCCGATAGAGGAAGGAGCGATGTCTGAAGAGATACGTGATCACCAATAGCCACAGTCAAGTCTTTCGATAAGGGAAGAGTAAGGCGAATTTTGTGCAAATCGACATTTTCAGAAATGTTCAGCTGATCCAAGGTAATGCGATGCCGGTTGGGTTGTTCTTCAATATCCACAATGCGGCCCGTAATCTGGACGTCATCCATTTTTGTAAGGAGAAAGGGAGTTGCCAGCTGATGGGTGCGAATCTTAGCAGCAACGAACCCGATGCTGAGACTCAAGAGTGCAAGAGATAGAATAAGAGACAGATAATTGTGCCTTCTGTAATACATTCCCACACCAAAGAGAAGTAAACTTATGAAAAGAAAGAGGGCTGTGTCGGATAAAGAAGGCTCATAGGACAGGGAAAAATAGGTCGAGATGCCAATTCCCATACCTACCGGCCACCATAAAAACCAACGAGATTGATCCTCAAAAAAGGCTGTAGATAGAGCCGCCATAGACTTTCAACCCTAGGTTGAGTTATGTATTCGAGTAAACCCTATGTTTGAAAACACATAATATCAAGGCGATATGTTGACGCAACTAATCCTTCTCACATGAAAGAAATGATCTAATGTAACCCTTATTGCAGGAAACATATCCTTTGTGGTATTCATAATTTGTTGGTTTTTTCTTGTTTGTCAAAAGCCAACTAACAATATTTGAAGTACAATTGACTTAATTTCACTATTTGAATGAAAGCTTTGTGTTTAAATAATTATATAGGAACTCATTTAATGAAACTAAAATTATCGACCATGGCCTTAATGGCAACCATAGCTTTTGAAGGCAACTCACACGGCATAGATCTAGACAATTTGGAAGGCAGCCAACCCGACAATCGCTCTGTGTTAGTTACTTCTGGACAAGCAGCACGAGGGACACCTGCCCTTTCGGATCAAGCAAAGCCAGTCCTCAAAGCACAAAGTGTTCTGCCTTCTTCATCCTCAAATTCCCCAGCGCGTCCTGTTCAAGCGAAACCAGGAGTACCTGCAAAACAAGATACGCATCTTCATTCTACAGGAAATCGTGTCCGTGCTCCTGTTAAGGTGGAATCAAAAGGAGCAAGTGCAGCCAACCCTGTTTTACCCATCCCAAAGGGAAGAGCTCCTAATAATCCGGGGCCTCTTTCTTCAGACTCTGCTATCGCTGCTACAAAACCACAGGGTGTTACAATTACATGTTATGACAAAATACTCCATTTACCCTATAGTCTGACGGCTCAAGAAATATTGGCCCAAGCAAAAGAGTTTATTGTCAAAAATAACGCGCATGGCAACTCAAATGTAAACATAGATGCGACAAATGTCCCTCAACATTTAGTTGCGACTATTTTGACTTTAATGACCCAGACATTTAAAATTTAAGCCTAGAAATAAATGATTATACTGAACAAGATAAATTATGAATTGATGTTAACAATATTTACAAAGGATAAACGTAATGAAAATAAAATTATTTACCATTACCTTAATGGCAACCATTGCTTTTGAAAACAACGCACGCGGCATAGATCTAGACAATTTGGAAGGCAAGCAACCTGACAATCGCTCTGTGAAAGTTACTACTGGACAAGCAGCAAGAGGGACACCTGCCCTTTCGGATCAAGCAAAGCCAGTCCTCAAAGCACAAAGTGCTCTGCCTTCTTCATCCTCAAATTCCCCAGCGCGTCCTGTTCAAGCGAAGTCCAGTGAACCTGAAAAAAAAGCCGCACCTCCTCGTTCCACAAGAAAGCGGGTTACTGTTTCCGTTAATGAGGAACAGAAAGGGACAAGTCTGGCCAACCCTACTTTATCAAGCTCACAACCCACAGGTAGGCATGCCCTTCGGCAAAACGCATCTTCCCCACCTGAAATTAAATTTTCAGAAATAGGGGCAGCTACCTTAAAATCAAAAGATTTCAGCTGGTCAAACTCTCCAAAATCAATCAGGGTATCAGGTGATCATCTTGAAAAGCTCGCAAGTGGCGAGCAGCCATTTTCTTTAGGAGGTAAAAAATATATCCTAAAATTGAAAGCTCCTAACACGAAGGAGTTATTGTCTTTTATCGCAAACTCAAAAGGATTGAACAAAGGCCTTAATAAAGCTGAAGAACTTTTTATTCTCTCTCCTTTTTCAATATACTTAAATGCAGAATCAAGTAGCAGTTCTCAAACCACATATAATGGCGTCTCTAATTCGACGAGCTCTCACTCCAAAGAAATTAAAAACTCTACTACTTGGACTATAGTCCCCGTCGTTGGCGACGGTAAAGGTTATGGTGGTATCACGTTTATCGTTCAAGAAATTAAATAGCCATCCTATAAAAATGGGCTTTGTGAAAGAAGCCCATTTTTAAATATTCTAATCCTTTGACTTTTCATACTCTCTTTTACCACAGAAATACCCTATCACCCCTTAAGATACCTGCAAAACAACGATACTGATACCGGTGCTTTCAGCCCCCATAAGATTGCGATAGGAGTGCTTCCGGTCCCCTGGAAATGCCAAAACATCCCCGACTTCTAAGGTAAATTCTTCCCCCTCAACAGATACAACAATGCGACCCGATGTGCAGGTAAAATACTCCTTCGTTCCTTTTGAATGAGGAATTCCCAAGATCAACGCAGCTGGGTTTAAAGTAAGCCGTTCAAACTGTAACCCAGGAACAGGATCAGGGAGCAAGGTCACTACTGCTGCTTGACCTCTGGCCCTTAGTTGCCGCTTCAATTCTGCTTCTTTAATAAGCAAACAGCTGGGGCGCGGAGGGCTTAATAGCTCCTCTATAGAAACCCCAAGAGACGATGCCAGTGCACTCAAAATTTTGAGGCAAGGATTCCCCTGACCCGATTCAATATAGGAAAGAGTTGTGCGCGGAATACCTGAGGCATTGCTCAACATACCTTGAGTCAATCCCCGGCTCCTACGCAAATAAGCCAGATTCTTCCCTAAATTTTGGACGATTTTGTCGCTCATATAAGCATTATGACAGAATATTGGCATAAATGACATATCTTTGTCACATATGAGCTACGTTAAATTTCGTTACTGGAAAAACTCAATTTTTTAGGAGATTATGATGAAACAAGAAATTAAATTTTATGCCCTGGGATGCCCTCACCCAAGACCCACATCCACTCGAACCCTATATGTTGATGGCGCGGCTGGTGGTGAATTCAGAGAGGGTATAGATGGGGAGTTGAGCCACTGGCGACCTAATAAAACTGAAGCGCAGTACAGGGCAGGAACCTCAACGGAAATCTGTTTTAAATATCTACATGCGAACAAGAACCTAGATTACGACCTCGTGGTCAACAACCATTTGGATGTGGACGGCGTGATGTCCGTATTTGCCTTAACTCATCCAAAAATCGCCCTTGCCAATGAAGGTGTCATCGTAAAGGCTGCAGAAGCAGGGGACTTTTGGGCGTGGGCCGAAGGAACAGCCTTCAATCTATTTCATGAAATGAGTCTTCTTTTTAGAACACTGGAGTCTTCAAATTTGAACCTGCAAGAGTCTTACAAAGAATGCTTTTCTCTCATTTTAAAGCTACTTGAGGGTGAAAAGACTATCTCAGAAGCTGAAAATATCCTTCATCAACAATACGCATTGGTCGAACAGAGAAAAATTATTCGAGAAGAATTAAATGAGCGACTCGTATCCTATCATGTGCCAAAGGAAACGGTTAGAGATGATATGGAAAAATATTTGCGCGTCGCCAAATTCAACGAGCCAATATCAGATCGCCTCGCCTTTTGGCCCCAGGTCCGCAATCGACAGGACGCTCAAAAAATGCATCTTGTTTCCGTGGAAACAAGCAAAGGAATTCACTATGACCTGTGGATGCCGGGCTATTCTTGGGCGGATACATCTGGCTTATGGGTTCCTCCCGGGTTGATTCCGGCAACCACGATTGGCGCTGTTAACAAACTTCAGTGGAACAAACTCACGGCTGTAGCTAAAGAACTGAATGCCCTTGAAACTGGGTCATGCCACTGGCATCTATTTCCAGGCATTGTGTTTGCCAACACAAAAAACCCGCGCGCGTTTCCGATTATTTTGACAACCTATGCAGATCGTAAAGTGGGAAGCGAAGTCTCGTTGGAATCGATTAAAGACACTTTTCGGACGTTGTGGGAATAAGTCAGGTACAACAGATTAAATCTCAGTCTCAATTTTGGAAGGACAAATGCTGAAAATCGTTAAAATTTGACATGATTTCACTTTTTCCTTGCTTAATTGTGAAAAAAACTGTTATCTATTATAGTTCCTCAATTTTTTCAGCAGATGAAGCGTGATGAAATCTACAGCCATGAAATCAAGTCCATTTTTCTCTTTAAGTGATATTGAACAAGATTTCGATGCCTTGTTATTCGAGCGCGGGAAAGCCTATCAGACAGAAAAGCGTGTCACGCTTCTTGAGATTGGCCACGATAAGCATGGGGACTGGAAAATCAAATCCAATGTTCAAGGCACCGGCGTCAATGCTTATCAGACCGATATCATTGTCAGTTTTAAAGCAGGCGTGTTTGCCGTTGATGGGTATTGTTCTTGTCCCATGGATCATAATTGCAAGCATGTGGCGGCCTCTCTTATAGAGGCAGTCGCACAGCAAAAGGCACCAAAGGCTCCTGTGGAAGCAAAAGAGACAACTACACAAGTTCCAACACCCATTTTCCGTATCATGACGAATAATGTGCGTTTTAAGCAGCGCCCATGGTCCATGACCCAAGAAGAAAAGAAGTTTTTGGCCCATGTTTCGTTTGCCTATGAGAATGGACGCGTTCCCCATAATGAAAAACCAGAAGATAGTAACATCCCCCGCAATATAAATGTGGAGCAAAAACTTCTCTCCCACCCTTCCATGAGCCAATGGAAAAAAATGGGGGACTTTGCCCATCAAATTGACCCATTCACTATGGAGATGGCCAACCTCATTTTTGATGTAAAATCACCCGCTTTGCCAACCTTAGGAATTGACGAAAAAATTATCCAAACCGCAATGATGATCACCGATGAACTCTTTCCTCAACTTAAAGAGAACGGGTGGCAAATTGAAACCGACCCCAGCTTTCCGTTCCAACCCATTAAGGATATTGGGGAATGGTATGCCAACATTGATAATGAAGCGACCTCTGGCATCGATTGGTTCGACTTGGAAATGGGTGTTGAAATTGAGGGGAAACGGATCAATATTTTACCCCACATCGTTCGTTTGTTGCGCAATCCCAACATTCGCTCAACCATGGACAATGATAATTTATCCGATGAAGAAGTGATCTATACGCAACTCGAAGACGGTCGATATTTGCCCATTCCAGCCAAGAAAATTCAGTTCATCGCCCGCACCTTAATTGAGCTTTATGACTTCAATGCTCTCACCAACGATGGTCGTTTGCGCCTGTCTACGTGGCAGTCTGCCCAATTAGCGGAACTCGAACATGCCATGACAGCAAGCCAACTACGCTGGTTTGGTTCCAGCCAACTCCGTGAGCTTGGCAATAAGTTGCGCGACTTTAAAATGATTGAAAAAGTCATCCTCCCTGACAGCTTTAACAACACGTTGCGCCCCTACCAAGAAGATGGGGTAAGCTGGCTTCAATTCTTGCGAGATCATAACCTCAATGGCATATTGGCTGATGATATGGGCCTTGGAAAAACCATCCAAGCTCTGGCTCATATTATGGTCGAGAAAGAAAGTGGGCGCATGGTAGGCCCTGTTCTGGTTGTTGCCCCGACCAGCCTCATGACCAATTGGAAGTCAGAAGCCGCACGTTTTGCACCTGAATTAAAAGTTCTTATCCTTCAAGGAAATGAGCGTAAAGAAAGT